>JAITAP010000113.1 GCA_031284065.1 Prevotellaceae bacterium | reverse complement strand
CACACACACACACACACACACACACACACACACACACACACACACACACACACACACACACACACACACACACACACACACACACACACACACACACACACACACAAGCGTATCGCGCTGCACCACAATAGGGTAGCGTCAGGTCACATTTTTTTCCAGCAAGCTCAAAAAAGGCATGTCTTTTCTCTCAAAAAAGAAAAAAGGCCATGCCTTTTTTTGTTTTCCTTTCCCCTGCCTCCACAGCTCATTTTTGCCAATATCACCCCAAAATAAACCAAACCCTAAATGAAAATAAGCGGATTTACCTTTGTGCGCAATGCCGTCAAGTATGATTACCCCATTGTGGAAGCAATTACCTCCATCCTGCCCTTGTGCGATGAATTTGTAGTGTGCCTGGGCAATTCCGAAGACGAAACGGAATCGCTACTAAGATCCATACCTTCGGAAAAAATAAAAATCATCCACTCTGTGTGGGACGACAGCTTGCGCAGGGGCGGCAAGGTGTTGGCGCTGGAAACCGACAAAGCCTTTGATGCTCTTGCTTCAGACAGCGACTGGGCGTTTTATATTCAGGCTGATGAGGTGGTGCACGAAAAATATTTGCCGGCTATCCGGCAGGCAATGGAGCTGTATTTGGATGACAGGCAGGTGGAGTGTTTGGTTCTAAAATACCTGCACTTTTATGGCAGCTACAGGTATGTGGGCAATTCGCGCCAATGGTATCGCCGCGAAGTAAGGGTAGTCCGCAACGATAAAGCTATCCGCTCATACAGGGATGCGCAGGGATTCAGGAGGGATGAAAAGAAGCTAAAGGGTAAGCTGGTAGATGCTTATGTTTACCATTACGGCTGGGTGCGCAACCCATACTTCCAGACGGCAAAGCAAGTGAGCTTTGAGAAACTCTTTCACGACGACGACAGCAAGCTTACCATGAAGCCTGATGAGCTGTTTGACTACAGCAACGCGGCCGCGTTGTCTATCTTCGACGGTACGCACCCGCAGGTGATGGGGCAGCGCGTTGGTAGCATGGATTGGCAGTTTGACTTCGACACTTCAAAGCGAAATCTCCCCCTAAAGTATAAAGTGCTGGAATGGGTAGAAAAGCAAACCGGAAAGCGGTTTTTTGAATTTCGGAACTACAAGCTGGTGTAGGAAAAATTCTCACCCCCTGATTTATTTACCCCTCTTTACAAAGCAATGACTCCCTGCGCCGCCGACGGCAAAAAGGCGGTGAAAGTCGGCGCGGAGCTTAGCGCAAGGGAGCGCGGGCTGAGCCGGTGGGTAACGGGAAATAGTACAAAATAACAGAGCGGATTGGCGTGTAGCGCAAAAAATATGTAATTTTGTCATGCTTTGTCAGCCCTTATTGGCATTGAATTTTTTTTGTGAGCTATGGATATTCAGCAAATAAAGTTGCGTTTTGGGATTATCGGCAGCGCGCCGGGCTTGCTCCGTGCGCTGGATATTGCCGTGCAGGTAGCCCCAACCGACCTGTCGGTGCTGATTACCGGCGAAAGCGGCGTGGGCAAGGAGGTTTTTCCGCAGGTTATTCACCAGAATAGCGTGCGCAAGCACGGCGCTTACTTTGCCGTTAACTGCGGCGCTATTCCCGAAGGTACTGTGGACTCCGAGCTGTTTGGGCACGAAAAAGGCTCGTTCACGGGCGCATACGATGCGCGCAAGGGCTACTTTGAGGTGGCCGACGGCGGCACGCTGTTCTTGGACGAGGTGGCCGAGCTGCCGCTGTTCACGCAGGTGCGCCTGCTGCGCGTGCTCGAAACGGGCGAATTTTTTAGGGTGGGCTCGGCAAAAACGCAAAAAACCAACGTCCGCGTAATCGCCGCCACCAACATTAACCTCCCGCAGGCAATACAAAACGGCAAGTTCCGCGAAGATTTGTACTACCGCCTCAACACGGTGCCCATCAGCGTGCCGCCGCTGCGCGACCGGAAAGACGATGTTGCGCTGCTGTTTCGGAAGTTTGCGGCGGATTTTGCCGAAAAATACAAAATGCCGGCGATACAGCTCGCGCCTCAGGCGCGGGTTGTGCTCGAAAGCTACCCTTGGCCCGGCAACATCCGCCAGCTGAAGAATATTACCGAGCAAATCTCCATCATCGAATCGGAGCGGCAAGTGTCGGCGGATACGCTGCGCCTCTACCTGCCCGAAGCCAGCCTGCTGCCGGTGATTTACAAAAGTGAAAAGGGGGCGGCAAGCGCAGCCTCTGCTACCGATTTTTCGTCGGAGCGGGAAATCCTCTACAAATTTTTGTTTGACGTAAAAAGTGACGTAAACGAGCTCAAAAAGCTGGTCAACGCGCTCATGCAGGGCGAAACGCACGTAGTGGGCGTGCCCGCTGCCGGAGTGAGCTACTCCGGCGTTGCGCTTGACGCTCCTTCGGCTTCGATAACCATACCGCACAGCGTAAAAAGGGCGTCGCCCGGCGACAGCGAGCAAGCGCTCGACGCCAGCGAGCTGAGCGATGAATCGCTTTTGCTCAACGAAAAAGAGGCAGAGCTCATGCGCAAAGCGCTCGAAAAGCACCACGGCAAGCGAAAACCGGCGGCGCAGGAGCTCGGAATATCGGAGCGCACGCTGTACAGAAAAATTAAGGACTACAACTTGGAGTAACCAGCGCAACTGCGCAAAATTGTTGATGCTGTGAAAAATATTATTTTTAAATTGTTGAACTTCTACAAATTTCACCGGTGGATTGTGCCGATGTTTGCGCTGCTCGCTTCGTGCAGCATTAAGTATTCATTTTCGGGCGCGTCCATTTCGCCCGATAGCAAAACGTTTAGCGTACAATTTTTCCCCAACATGGCGCCGCTGGTGAACCCTACGCTCAGCTCCACCTTTACGGAGGCGCTCAAAATGAAGTTCCTTACCAGCACGCGCCTGTCGGAAACGGACGACGCGGGCGACCTCGCGTTTGAAGGCGAAATAACGGGGTACGCCGTAACGCCGCAGGCCATTACCGCAAGCGAAGTGGCGGCGCAAAACCGGCTCACCATTTCGGTGCACATAAAATTCACAAACGTACAAGACCCTGCGCAGGCTTTCGACAAAACATTTTCGCAGTACGAAGATTACGATAGCCAGCGGAACTTGTCCGATGTAGAGGGCGAACTCGTGGATGAAATTGTAAAAAAATTGGTGGAGGATATTTTCAATGCAGCGGTGGCTAACTGGTAAGCCGATTTATTTGCTATTACTTAAAAGAACGCTTTTGGAATGTTGAATCAAGTTGAAACCTATATAACAGCGCATGAAATACTTGCAATGGCGCACCCCGACGCAGAAATTTCGGCTAAGCAGCTCAAGATGCTGGAGCGGCTGGTTGACGACTTTCCGTGGTTTTCCTACGGCCAGCTGTTGTTGCTCAAAGGGATGAAGCAACAGCGCCACCCGTCCTTTAACGCCCAGCTGCTCTCCGCCTCGCTCTACGCCACCAGCCGCGAACGCTTGCACGACTACCTGAAGCAAATAAAGGCCGCCGAGCTGCAAAAGCAGGGCGTTCACGCCGCCGACGCAAGCCTCAACGACAACGGTTTTGGGGTAGCGCCCGTTGATGCTGTTGACGAAAAGGACGCTCACGCCGCCGACGCAGGGCTTGGCGACGACGGCTTTGAGGTGCTGCCCTTTGATACTGTTTGCGAAAAAGTAGTAGAGATACAGCCGTTGACTTTGGCGGCCGGCCAGCGAAGCTCCGCTACGTACCATGAGCAGCTGATAGATATATTTTTGGCAGCCCAACCATCCACGATAAAGCCTCGCTCCAACGTGAGCGACAGCGACTTGGCGCAGACCTCCGAAAAAGATGCGGCGCACGAGCTGGTATCGGAAACGCTGGCAGAGATATACCTCGCGCAGGGCTTACCGGATAAGGCAGAGCAAATATATTTAAAATTAAGTTTGCTTTATCCGGAAAAAAAAGCTTACTTTGCAGCCCGTTTTCAGTCGCAGTACGCTAAGGCATTAGCATAAAATTGTTCCTTGTGCGACTTTTAACGAACAGATACACATCAAGTTGCGCTATAAATTGATAGTCGGGAAAATTTTGTAAATCTCTAACTCGTAATTCTATGTACTACGTAATTTCAATTTTTATTTTGGTGATAAGCATTTTGCTTATCCTTACCGTATTGGTGCAAAACTCAAAGGGAGGCGGGCTGGCTGCCAATTTTGCATCTCCCAACCCCACAATGGGCGTGCGCCGCACCGCCGACTTTCTGGAAAAGTCAACGTGGACGCTGGCTATCGCTATCTTGGCGCTGAGCTTGGCGGCCACCATGTTTATGCACGCCGGCGTTACCGAAGAAGATTCGGCAGTTAAGGGGCAGATAGAAAATGCACAAGACCCCGGCGCTATACCGTTTACCGAGTAGCGCAGGGACAACGCCAAAAAACGCCGCTTTCAGTATGTGGAAAGCGGCGTTTTTTTCGGCTACTGACATTTTGTCCGTTGGCAGGGCAAAAAATACCAATGGCACAGAATATGTATGTAAATGTGCGGATGAAAAAGCAGGAAGTAAAGGCAACCCAGCTCTTTACAACCTCTAATTTTTTAATAAAATATTTATAGTTCAAAACCTTTAAAAAATCAAACATTATGGCAGTAAAACCTTTACAAGACAGGGTGCTCATTGAACCCAAAGATGCAGAAGAAAAAACCGCAAGCGGTCTGTACATTCCCGACACGGCTAAAGAAAAGCCTCAACGCGGCAAAGTTGTTGCGGTGGGTAGCGGTAAAAAAGACGAGCCTATGGAAGTGAAAGTAGGCGACGAAGTGCTGTACGGTAAGTACGCCGGCACCGAGCTCTCGGTGGACGGCAAAGATTACCTTATCTTACGCCAATCCGATATTCTGGCGGTAGTGTAAGCTTGCTGAGCTGCTGAATTGTTTATAGCGATGCGGCTCAATAATTCAACGGCTAAACTATTCACTAAACAATTCAACAATCATTAATCACTAAACAATTTATTAAGTATGGCAAAAGAAATAAAATTCAACATCGAAGCCCGCGACCTTGTAAAGGAAGGCGTGGACGCTTTGGCAAATGCAGTAAAGGTAACCCTTGGGCCTAAAGGTCGCAACGTAGTAATTGAAAAAAAATTCGGCGCTCCGCAGATAAGCAAAGACGGCGTTACCGTAGCCAAAGAAATAGAGCTTGAGAACCGCTTCGCCAACCTCGGCGCACAAATGGTAAAAGAGGTCGCCTCTAAAACCGGCGACAACGCAGGCGACGGCACCACCACCGCCACCGTGCTGGCGCAATCCATCATCAACGTGGGCATTAAAAACGTAACCGCCGGCGCTAACCCCATGGACCTGAAGCGCGGCATTGAGAAAGCGGTGGAAGCCGTAGTAGCCCACCTCAAAAAGCAAAGCCAGGCCATTGGCGACGACCTCTCCAAAATTGAGCAGGTGGCCACCGTTTCGTCCAACAACGATAGCGCCATCGGCAAGCTCATTGCCGAAGCTATGGGCAAGGTGAAAAAGGAAGGCGTAATCACCGTTGAGGAAGCCAAAGGCACCGACACCGAAGTAAAGGTGGTAGAGGGTATGCAGTTTGACAGAGGCTACATTTCGGCATACTTCATGACCGACGGCGAAAAAATGGAGGCGGTGCTGGAAAACCCGCTGGCGCTGATTACCGACAAAAAAATATCGACAATGAAAGACCTGCTGCCGATACTGGAGCCGGTAGCGCAGCAGGGACGCGCGTTGCTCATCATTGCCGAAGATGTGGACGGCGAGGCGCTATCGACGCTTGTGCTCAACCGCCTGCGCGGAACCATAAAGGTGGCCGCCGTAAAGGCCCCCGGATTTGGCGACCGCCGCAAGGAAATGCTGGAGGACATCGCTATCCTCACCGGCGGAACGGTTATTTCGGAAGAAAAAGGGCTTAAGCTCGACAACGCACGCATAGAGCTGCTGGGCAAGGTGGAAAAGGTAACCATCGACAAGGAAAATACCACCATCGTAAACGGAGGCGGCGAAAAGAAAAACATCGAAAACCGCATAGCGCAAATCCGCAAACAGATAGACGCTACCACCAGCGACTACGACCGCGAAAAGCTGCAAGAGCGCCTTGCGAAGCTCGCCGGCGGCGTGGCCGTGCTCTACGTGGGCGCTGCTACCGAAGTGGAGATGAAGGAAAAGAAAGACCGCGTGGACGACGCTCTCAGCGCAACCCGCGCTGCCGTAGAGGAGGGTATTATCCCGGGCGGCGGCGTTGCCTACATTCGCGCCATTGAAGCGCTCGACAAGCTGAGCGGCGACAACGAGGACGAAACCACAGGCATACAAATCGTGAAGCGCGCCATTGAAGAGCCGCTGCGCCAGATTGTAGAGAACGCAGGGCTTGAGGGCAGCGTGGTGGTGCAGAAGGTGAAGGAAGGCAAAAACGACTTCGGCTTCAACGCGCGTACCGACAAGTACGAAAACCTGCTCGCGGCGGGCGTTATCGACCCGACCAAAGTAGCCCGCGTGGCGCTGGAGAACGCAGCTTCCGTTGCCGGAATGTTCCTCACCACCGAGTGCGTGCTGGTGGACAAGAAAGAGGAAAATCCCGCCCCAATGGGAAATCCCGGCATGGGTGGCATGGGCGGCATGATGTAGCCTTTTGCTCTTGCTTCTTTTTGAGCGTTCCGGCGAAGCGTAAGCTTCACCGGAACGCTTTTTTTTGCGCTGTCGCGCCCTCAAAGAACGGGTGTGGCGCAAATTGGCTGACTTGACATTACCACCCTCACTCCGAGCCCTGCCATTGCCGTCATTCAGGGGCTTTACCATTGCCGTCATTCCGAGCCTTGCCATTGCCGTCATTCCGAGCGAAGCGAAGAATCTCCCACCCTTGCTACCGTCATACGGCAAAAATGGTGGGGGATTCCTCACTGCGTTCGGAATGACGCGCTGCGTTCGGAATGATGGCTGCGTTCGGAGTGCCGCGCTGCGTTCGGAGTGCCGGCTGCGTCAATAAAATTGATTATACCCGTAAACCCTTATTTCCCAAAAATCCCCTTAGTAGCACAAAAAGCGCGCAACCCATATTCCCTTATTGCCAAATCAGCATTTTTGTGCTTGCGAAAATTGTAATTATTTAGCGGGAAGCTATATATAGCGAAAAAAATAGTGCGCTTCGTGAACAGAAAAGTAGTTGATTAAAATCTTGAGGGCTGCGTAACAGGAGTAATGATTTTTTTGCTATCTTTACGGCGGAATAATTTACAAACTACAAAAATCAAGCAATGGACATAGAAACTTGGCAACTCTGGATGCTTGCGGCGGTAATCTTTTTCATTCTCGAAATGTTTACGCCCTCTTTTTTCATGGCGTGCATTGGCATAGGCTGCACCGCGGGCGGGTTGTCGGCGCTGCTTGAAGGCGGCGCCGTTGCGCAGCTGCTGTTTTTTTCGCTGGCAACGCTGGTGGCTTTTGTAGGCGTTCGCCCGTTGGCGCTACGCTACTTGTACAAAAAATCAAAAAACGTGCGCACCAACGTTGACAGTCTGACAGGCCGCAGGGCGCGCGTGAGCGAGCGTATAGACCCCTCCACCGGGCAGGGGCGCGTGGTGGTGGACGGCGACGACTGGAAAGCCGTGTCGGAAAACAACGCCGCCATCGAAAAGGGCGAGCAGGTGGAAGTTGTCAGGGTGGACAGCGTTGTGCTGACAGTGAGGCGTTGATACTTTGAATTGCTGATGTGCAATCTAAAATCTTCTAAAATTTCAAATCCAAAATTCCAAATCTTTAAAGCAAAAAAAATTATGACCGGAGAAACTATTATTTTTATTGGGCTTGCCATCTTTGCGGCGCTGTTCGTGCTTTCGGGCGTCAAAATTGTGCAGCAATCCGAAACTATCGTGATAGAGCGGCTTGGCCGCTACGACCGCACGCTTACATCCGGTATCAACATCCTGATACCGATTTTTGACAAACCGCGCGAAATTACGTGGCGATACGTAGTAACGGGCTACAGGGGCGAGCCAATAACAACGTTCCGCAAGCGTCCGCGCATAGACCTTCGCGAAACGGTGTACGATTTT
Source organism: Prevotellaceae bacterium (assembly GCA_031284065.1). Lineage (GTDB taxonomy): Bacteria > Bacteroidota > Bacteroidia > Bacteroidales > UBA932 > JAITMY01. Next base: position 4,896 of record JAITAP010000113.1, on the reverse strand, counting down.
CCCAAGCAAAACGTTATTACGCGCGATAACGTGAGCACCGAAATCAACGCGCTGCTCTACTTCCAAATTACCGACCCCGTAAAGGCGCTGTACGAAATAGAGAACCTCCCCATGGCTATCGAAAAGCTGACGCAGACTACGCTGCGTAACGTGATTGGCGAGCTGGATCTGGACGAAACGCTCACCTCGCGCGACACCATCAACAGCAAGCTGCGCCTCATTCTGGATGACGCTACCAACAAGTGGGGCGTGAAGGTAAACCGCGTGGAGCTGCAAGACATTAACCCGCCAAAGGATATCCGCGACGCAATGGAAAAGCAAATGCGCGCCGAGCGCGACCGCCGCGCAAAAATCCTTGAGGCCGAAGGGCTGAAGCAGTCGCAAATTCTCGAAGCCGAAGGGTACAAAATATCCGAAATAAATCGCGCCGAAGGTAACAAAACGGCGCAAATACTCAACGCCGAGGGCGAAGCGGCGGCATGTGTCAAGGTTGCCGAAGCCGAAGCTGAAGCTATCCGGAAAATTTCGGAGGCCGTTGCTGCCAAAAGCGGCAACCCGATGAGCTACCTTATCGCCATGCGCTACCTCGAAACGCTCAAGGAAATGACCTCCGGCGAAGACAACAAGACCGTTTACCTGCCGTACGAGGCAACGGGTATCCTCAGCTCTATCGGCGGCATTAAGGACATACTGAAGAGTTAGGAATTAATTCTTTTGCTGTCCGGTAGTAGAAACACTTGACCAAGTTGGCTTAACAGAGGGTAGTAGAATTATGAACTCATGTTACGCAGCCCTCGAAATTTTAATCAACAGGGATTTTTTCACTCCGTTTTTTGTAAAATAATCCATCATAATGGCAAACGGCGGCAAACTTTTTCTTGTTCCCACTCCCATTGGCAACTTGGAGGATATTACCCTGCGGGCTATTCGCGTGCTGCGCGAGGTTGACGTTGTGTTGGCCGAAGATACGCGCACCACAGGCTTTTTGCTCAAGCATCTGAACATAGCGGCTAAGCTGCAATCGCACCACAAGTTCAACGAGCGCCAAGCGGTGGAGCGCATAGCCGGACTTATCGCTCAAGGCAAGAGCGTGGCGCTGGCGAGCGACGCCGGCACCCCCGGCATATCCGACCCGGGATTTCTGCTGGTGCGCACTTGTCTGGAGAAAGGCGTTGAGGTGGAGTGTCTGCCCGGCGCAACGGCGCTTGTTCCGGCGTTGGTCTGCTCGGGCTTGCCCTGCGACAGGTTTTGCTTTGAGGGATTTTTGCCCCAAAAGAAAGGCAGGCAAAGCAAAATTGCCGCCCTGCAAGGCGAAGAGCGCACCATGATTTTTTACGAATCTCCCTACCGCCTGCCCAAGCTGCTGGAGCAGCTTGCCCGAACGCTTGGCGACAATCGTCGGGCTTCCGTTTCGCGCGAGCTGAGCAAGCTCCACGAGGAAACCCTGCGCGGAACGCTGGCAGAGCTTGCGCTACACTTTTCGCAAAAAGAGCCTAAAGGCGAAATCGTGGTAGTGGTGGAGGGAAAAAATCGCTAAACTTCGTCGAAACAGATAAAAAAATCTCTTCGCCGCCATTTCGTCCGGCGATGAAATGAAGCCTAAGAAGCTAATGCTTGTACGTTGATACTTTTCTTTCCTGTTTCGCGTGGCAAGCGTAATAAAATCGGTAGTTGGTACAGCTTTGTTGAGAAGAAACGGGTTGGGGTAATCGTTGGGCTGGAAGAAAAGTAATGCCTGCTTTCGCAGCTTTTCCCTTTTCGCGTAGCCACACTTCATCAGCATCCTCAAAGTTTTCACCCTGCAAATCACAGCAAACCCGTGAAACTTGTACGCATTGAGCAACATTTTTACTTCAAAACCAGCTCGCTGACGATATTTGCCTGCGCCAGCTCGTTGATGCGCAGTATGATTTCGCTGCGCCGCATGAGCGCTTCGCTGCGCGCTACGGAGGAGCTGAACTCTACAAACAGCTTTTTATCTTGCAGGAAGAGCTGCTGCGTACGCGCCGCTATGCTTTTGCCTGCAACATCTTCCCACAGCCCGAGTATGTAGGCTCGCCGCAGCATGGACGTTTCGCGCGTGTTGCTGCGTATCGACTCCAGCAGGAGGTCGCCAAGGCTCAGGGTTGCCGTGTGGCGCGGTGATAGTTGCCGTTTCATAAATAAGGATGAAATATTTGCGTCGGCAAACTTACGCGAAAAATCTAAGTTTTACAAGCCTGCGAGGTAAAAATTCCGGGCTTGCGGAGTAAAAAAGTTCTTTTCGGGGAAAAAATACCAACAACATGGTATTTTTTTTTCTGAGAAATACCCCTACTTTTGCAAAGCTAATTGATACAACCATGGCAAAGATTGCAAAAAAACTCACAGACTTGATTGGCAACACGCCACTTCTTGAGCTAAGTAAAATTGAGAAAAATCTCAACACCAATGCCCGTATTCTCGCCAAGCTGGAATACCTGAATCCTGCGCGTAGCGTCAAAGACCGGATTGGCTTGGCGCTGATTGAAGACGCGGAGGCAAGGGGGCTACTTACGCCTCGCAGCATTATTATTGAGCCTACCAGCGGCAATACGGGCATTGCGCTGGCGTTTATCGCGGCGGCAAAAGGCTACAAGCTGATACTTGCCATGCCGGACACCATGAGCGTGGAGCGTCGCAGCCTGCTGAGAGCTTTGGGCGCAGAGCTCGTCCTCACGCCCGGCTTTGAGGGAATGGGCGGCGCTATCCGCAAGGCGGAGGAATTGCAGCGGCAATACCCCGACGCGTTTATTCCGCAGCAGTTCCAAAATCCCGCCAACCCGCAAATTCACCGGATTACGACGGCCGAGGAAATTTGGAGGGACACGGACGGCAAGGTGGATATCTTTGTTTCGGGCGTGGGAACGGGCGGAACCGTTACCGGAACGGGCGAAACGCTTAAGAAGCACAACCCCGCCGTGAAGGTGATAGCGGTTGAGCCCTTCGATTCGCCGGTGCTGTCGGGCGGAAAGCCGGGGCCGCACAAGCTCCAGGGCATCGGGGCGGGCTTTGTCCCAAAGGTTTTCAACCCCAAAGTAGTGGATGAAATATTTAAGGTGAAAAACGAGGAGGCGTTTGAAACCAGCCGCCTGTTAGCCCGCAAGGAGGGGCTTTTGGTGGGCGCGTCTTCGGGGGCAGCCGCCTACGCCGCCATACAAATCGCCCGACGGGTGGAAAACAAGGGGAAAACAGTTGTCGCAATTCTGCCGGACACGGGCGAGCGATACTTGTCAACGCCTCTGTACCAATTTGAGAAGTAGCATACGACAAAAAAAATCAAACCAATACCATAGAAAAAGATGGCAAAAATAACCGTAAACGGAAAACCGCAGGCGCTGGAAAACCCAACAACGCTCGCACAGCTGATCGAGCAGAACAATATTATCCAACCCGATATGGTTTCGGTGCAGCTCAACGAAGAGTTCATACAGCGCGAGAATTACGCAACCACCGAGCTGAAAGACGGGGACGAGGTAGATTTCTTGTACTTTATGGGGGGAGGGCGCGGATGATGGACTTCACGGAAGAGCAAGTAAACAGGTACAGCCGGCATATTCTGCTACAGGATGTGGGGGTAGAGGGTCAGGAAAAAATCAGCAAGGGGAAGGTGCTGGTGGTGGGCGCAGGCGGGCTGGGCGCACCGGTGGCGTTTTACCTTGCGGCAGCCGGCGTGGGCGCTATCGGCATTATTGATGGCGACGTGGTGGACCTGAGCAACCTCCAGCGGCAAATTATCCACTTCACGGAAGACGTGGGGCGGCCAAAAGTGGCCTCTGCTAAGGAAAAAATCAGCCGGCTGAACCCGGATGTGCAGGTTACCACCTACCAAACGCTCCTTACGGCCGAAAACGCGCTGGAGATTATCCGGGATTACGATTTTGTGGTGGACGGCACGGACAACTTTCCGGTGAAATTTTTGATTAACGATGCCTGCGTCATGCTGAAGAAGCCGTTTTCGCACGGAGGCATTTTGCGGTTCGACGGGCAAACGCTGACGTACGTGCCGGAATCCGCCTGCTACCGCTGCCTGTTCCACGCTCCGCCGCCCCCCAACGCCGTCCCTACCTGCTCGCAGGCGGGCGTGCTGGGCGCTATTGCGGGCATGTTGGGGACAATTCAGGCGGCGGAGGCGCTGAAGTACCTGACGGGCGTGGGCGAGCTGCTGACCAACAAGCTGCTGACGTTTAATGCAAAAACAATGGATTTCAGGACGATTAAAACAAAACGTTCGGATAAGTGTCCGGTTTGCGGGGCACATCCTACGATAACACAGCTAATTGATTATGAACAGGCGGCCTGCGATATATCCGACCGCAAAAAACACTAAAAAAAATGGCAGACGCAAATCCAACAAAAAAATTATCCATTATCGCCTTTAGCGGCGACTTTGACAAGCTGACCGCCGTCTTCACGCTGGCGACGGGTGCGGCAGCCGTAGGCTACGAGGTTAACCTTTTCTTCACCTTCTGGGGGCTGGACGCCATCAAGGTAAAGAAAGGACGCGCTCCCGTAGGCAAAGGGTTTTTACCGAAAATATTCGGCATTATGATGGGCGGGCTGAAATCGGCGCCGGTGAGCCGCCTCAACTTTTTGGGCGTTAGCCCGAAAATTTTCCGCTACCTCATGCGAAAAAAAAACGTAGCGACCCTCGAAGAGCTGGTAGAAGCCGCCAAGCAGCTGGGTCTTAACTTCTACGCCTGCGAAATGGCGATGCACATTTTGGGCTTGCAAAGGAGCGACTTCATCCCCGAAGTGAAGGATGTGTTAGGCGTAGCCTCTTTCCTGAACTTGTCGGAGGGCGGACAAACGCTGTTTATTTGATTTGAGGAGCTTAGGAGGATAGCGTTTTGTCATCAAGCTAAGGGCTGAAAGCCC
>JAITAP010000110.1 GCA_031284065.1 Prevotellaceae bacterium | reverse complement strand
AATGAGATGGAAAAAAGCAGCCGACATCTTGCAGGACATAAAATCAGCACACTTCGAGCTGCTGCCCGTGAAGTGGGAGCACCTTTACACCTACGCCACCCTAACTACTCCAAAGGAGCACAACGACCCCAATGACCACCTTATTATTTCGCAAGCCATCGCAGAGCAAATGGTCTTAATCAGCTCGGACAGGAAATTTGAGTACTACATCGCGCAAGACTTGCGCTTTATTTTCAACGACAGGTAAACAAGTAACGTAAACAGCACAAGCATGAAAACGCAAAAACATATTTTCGCCACCCTGCTGCTCGCGGGGATAGCGGGCGCCAACGCCCAGGCGCAGGCGCCGACGGGCAGGGAAAAAACAACATTCCAGACTTCCCGCGAGTGGCGACCCTCCATAGACAACCGTGCCGACGCGGTAATGGTTTACGGCGTGGGCGGCAACCCCTCCGACCGCTCCAGAAAGCTTCCCTTTGAGGAGCGCGTAAAGTCGTGGCGCGATCGGGGGTACGCCACGCACTTCATGACCGGCATTGCGTGGGGGGAGTATCAGGACTACTTCACCGGCAAGTGGGACGGAAAGCAACACTTGGACGAAGGGCAGGTAACCGCAACGGGCGACACCATCTGGCACGGGCGAATGGTACCCTACATCGTGCCCTCCAAAACCTTCCTCCGGTACATGAAAGAAATGCACGTCAAGCGGGTGATTGACGCGGGTATCGACGCCATCTTCATGGAAGAGCCCGAATTTTGGATGCGCGGCGGCTACAGCGACGCATTTAAGCGCGAATGGCAGGAGTACTACGGCTTCCCGTGGCGGCCGCAGCACGAATCGCCGGAAAACACCTACCTGGCCAACAAGCTGAAGTACTACCTGTACTACAGGGCGCTGGAGGAGGTCTTCACCTACGCCAAGGAGTACGGCAAAAGCAAGGGCATGAACGTCCGCTGCTACGTGCCTACCCACTCGTTGGTCAACTATTCGTCGTGGCAAATCGTCAGCCCCGAGGCAAGCTTGGCGGCTATGGCGTGCGTGGACGGCTACATTGCGCAGGTGTGGACGGGAACGTCGCGCGAGCCTGCGTTTTACAACGGCTCAAAGAAAGAGCGCGTCTTCGAAAACGCATTTCTCGAGTACGGCTCTATGGAATCCATGACCCGGCCTACCGGACGAAAAATGTTTTTCCTCACCGACCCCATTGAAGACTGGGCGCGCGACTGGGCAGACTACAAGAAAAACTACGAAGCCACCTTCACCGCGCAGCTCCTCTACCCCATGATTGACAGCTACGAGGTGATGCCCTGGCCCGAACGGATTTACGAAGGGCTGTACAAGACCTGCGCCACCTGCGCCACGAAGGAAAAAATCCCCCGATTCTACTCTACCCAAATGCAGGTGATGATAAATGCCCTCAACGACATGCCGCTGTCGGAAAACAGCGTGAGCGGCGCGCAGGGTATCGGCGTGCTGATGGCCAATTCGCTCATGTTTCAGCGCTTCCCGGTGCACGCCGCCTACGACGACCCGCAATTCTCAAGCTTCTACGGGCAAACGCTGCCGCTGCTCAAGCGCGGTATTCCGGTTAGCCTCGCGCACATCGAAAACGTGAGCTTCCCCGACACATGGAAAGACCTGAAAGTACTCGTCATGTCCTACTCCAACATGAAGCCAATGAAGCCGGAGTACCATCAGCACATTGCGCAGTGGGTGAAAAGCGGCGGCGCGCTGGTGTACTGCGGGAAAGACGTCGACCCCTACCAGTCGGCTATGGAGTGGTGGAATACCAGCGGCAACGCCTACAAAACGCCCTCTACGCACCTGTTTGAGCAGCTGGGGCTGGAGAACCCGCAGGCAGGCGAGTACGCGGCCGGAAAGGGCAAGGTGTATGTGCTGCGCGAGGAGCCGAAAAACTTTGTGCTGCAACCGAGCGGCGACGAAGCCTACTTTGCCGCCGTACGCAAAGCGTTTGAGGCAGCGGCAGGCAAGCTGGAAACGAAAAACAGCTTTTATCTGGAGCGCGGCGCCTACGTCATCGCCTCGGTGATGGACGAAAGCGTGTCGGCAGAGCCGCTGGTGTTGAAGGGCGCGTACATCGACCTGTTCGACCCCGAGCTGCCCGTGCTGCAAGCAAAAACCGTCAACCCCGGCGAGCAGGCGCTCCTGTACGACGTAACGAAAGTAGCGGACAAAAGCAAGCCCGCCGCGCTGTGCGGCGCATCCCGCATATACGAAGAAAAAACGGCAAAGGGTACGTATTCGTTCGTAGCCAAAAGCCCTGCCGAAACAAGCAACGTTACGCGCGTTTACCTGCCGTCAAAGCCAAAGAAAGTTACGGTGAACAACGCGGCAGGCGGCTACACGTGGGACGCAGCCTCAAGCACATGCCTCCTGAAATTTGAAAACAACCCGGACGGCGTAACCGTCAGCATCAACTTTTAGCCAATGCTTTACAGCAGAATAGCGAGTAGCGAACAGGGGCGCAGGGGCGCAGAGACGGCGTTTTTTTAACGAAGTCGTGAGTCATCTTATAAAATAAATTGCAGGAATTAACCATAGCCGTTATATTGTATTATTTAACATATCGGATTAGAACAAAGCTGACAAATTGAGCTTATATTTGCGGCGGTAACGCTATTAAATTTTTTGAATTGGATAATAAAGCAACATTTCAACCGTTGGTGGTGATGCGGCAAGTAAAATCTCAGGAATTATGGCAGGCGCGCTTCTACATACCTCAATGCTTTTTGCAGCAAATAATGTTCTGCTTGCGCAGCACGGGCAGCTGCTAACCGTACCACCATGCGCTATACAGCGCTATAT
>JAITAP010000073.1 GCA_031284065.1 Prevotellaceae bacterium | reverse complement strand
AAAAAATTCTTCTTTTGTCATTAGCGTATCGTCCGGCACATCAGCGCAGGTACGCTGCATATTTGTTTTATTGGGTTTTGTTGCTAACATGGTTTTTGAATTTTACTGCGTTAACGTTTTTACGCAGCAAATGTAGCTATTTTTTCGGCTCAAAAATCTCACCACAACTTTAATGTTTCTTAACCCACGCCCCAAAACCACCCTACATTTGCGCAAAAATCACGCAGATAACATGGTAGAGGTTAATTTGAATTTTGAATTGGCTGACGCGCGGGCAAGTCCCGCAGGGACGACACTTGATTAACCGTAGGCTTTAGCCTACGGTCAGCGGCATGAGCGCCATCTCAAAGTCCCTACGGGACGGCAAAAACGCTACCCTTGCCGGTACGGCGCGTAGCGTAGCCCCGTAGGGGCTGAATTTGAATAACCCCTTGCAAGCCGCAGGTGCAGCTCGGGGCGGGGCGTTTACCCTGTAAAAAATCTGCACGACGGCAGCACGTAGTAACGCAAAAATTTATACCTTTGTACCGAATTAAACACAGTCGCTAACTTCTAAAAAATTTTTCTGCATGAAGCATACGTAAAATAACCTCGCACGAGGATTCGTTCTCAAGGAGAGCGATTGACATATATATAAAGCGTTAGCTTTGACTTTTGCTATTGAAATCTAGACAATTTCATTGCTGTAAAGAGTAAAGTTGTAACGCTCACGAGAAATCGTGGGCTTTATTCTTTTTGACAGCAAGGGTAGTCTAGAACCTCAATAGCAAAAGAAATTTAGTTAACGGTTTTTTTATGCCCCTGCCTCACCCCAAATTTCCCAAAACAAAAAATTAATTTTTCGTCGTAAACAAGCCGAACAACGCGACAGTAAACAAGGAGTAGGCGCAACAAACAAGTAAAAATTTTATTGCAATGAAAAAATTTACATTTTACCAAAACATGGTAGCCTCATGGGCTGCCGCCGTAGCGCTGGCTGTAGCGCTAAGCGCAGGCTTATCGGCCTGCGACAAGGATGAAGACAACGGCAGCGATACCGAACTTTACAAGCCCTCCAAGGATATGACCTACGAGCAAATTGTGGCGCTCTTTAAGGAGGTGGACGCTAATATGGCTGCGGTGCGCCAAGTTTCTGGGGAGAAAACAGAAATAGAAAATGATGGAGATAAAGAAATCTATCAGTTCCAGCTTGACCTTGACGCCAAAAAAGAGTTATTAGTTTTTGAGTACAAAGGCGGAGTGCTGGGCGGCTTTATCTACACTGAAAATGACATTGCTTACTACAACGAATACAACAACGACCAATACAACAACGAGAGCTCGATAGGAAACGAGATAGGAAGTTACAAAATTAGCGATGCCTACTGGAACAATAGCGAAGTTTTTGAAGAATTTATCGAAGACGTGGACATAACAAGGGTCATAACAGATGCTAATTCTAAGTGGAAGGTAGAGAATGATGTTTTTGTAGGAACTTTTACGGAAGATGGTATTACAGGAAAGGCAATAATTGCCATTACCGCAAGCAAGAAGCTAAGCAGCATCAAGGCTGAAAGTAAGGGTTCCAATGAAGAGGACTCCTATGTGATGGAAGAACTCAAGTACACCTACTCCGCCAGCCCTGCCCTGCCGAGCGGCTATAAGAAGTCGGATTTCCCGCTTGCCAAGCAGTATAGCGTCAAAGTGGTGTGGGGCGAAGGGCGTGGTGAAAGCACCTTCTACTTTTTCTACTCCGACTCGTACGTCGACTTCGACCCCTACGATATAATTCGCTATGCCCCCAAAGTGCCGAGCATGAGGCCGAAGTTGTATTCCGACAAGGACTTTAAGCAAGAAGTTTATAGTATATCTTTGTCGGACAACAACATGGTGATTTACGTAAAGTGGGTGAGCGACTCGGAGAGCACGGGCAAATCAAAGGGCAAGCCTGCGGCAAAATCGCGCCTTTTCCGGTAAAAACCTCCGGTGGAATTAGGAATTAAGAATTAGGAATTACGATGTAGAAACCTCATTTTCACCTAATTCCAAACAACAAAACAACCTCAGTAGCAGGAAGCAGCATAAATACAATCCCCAACCTCATTACCTCATTCAGTCGCTTTGTAATGAGGTAATTAGGTTGGGGAGAGATATTTGCAACGCCTTTGCTACTGAGGTTGTTTTGTTAGGGAAAATTAGGTGGAAATGAGGTTGTTGCGGCGTAAGCCCTATTCGTAATTCCTAATAACTTTGCTGCAACGAGAGCTTGCGAGAAAATTTTGAATTTTGAATTAGCTGACGTGCAGGCAAGTCTATCAACATTCCGTCCCTACGGAACGGCAAAACGTTACCCTTGCCGGTATAGCGCAGAGCGCAGCCCCGAAGGGGCTGAATTTGAATAACCCCGTGCAAGTCGCAGGCGCAGCTCGGGGCGAGGCGTACAAGTTGTCTCCCGCAGAAGTCCGAAGGACTTCAATATGAATAACCCCTTGCAAGCCGCAGGCGCAGCTCGGGGTAGCGGAGAGCCGCAGGCGCAGCACAGGGTAGCGGAAAACCCATCTTTTCCAGTGCTGCGTAACAGCGCCACAATGACGGCACGCGCGGGGGCGCCCGCCCTTACGGGTTTGCCTTGTTTGATAATTTTTTTTCTGCTTTCAAAACAAAGTACACGTAAATACCAAAGCCAACGCTAAACGCGGCAACTACCATCATAATGTACGCTGAAATCATAATTAGTCCTCCTCTAAAAAAGTTAATGCCAATATTCCAAGAGAGTAACGTTTCATTGTGGTTGTGTGAATTGGTTGCGAATTATTGGGAAATAAAATTTACCTATCGTCGTAGTGTCCAAAAGCGGAAATAACTTTTTTACCAGCCAAATAATTCTTTATGGTATTCGGGCGTTAGCTCCCGGCAATGCCCATCTTCACATTGCTGCAATGCGTGGTCAATTTTGGCAAAAAATTTTTCTTTTGTCATTAGCGTATCGTCCGGCACATCAGCGCAGGTACGCTGCATATTTGTTTTATTGGGTTTTGTTGCTAACATGGTTTTTGAATTTTACTGCGTTAAAGTTTTTACGTGACAATTGCAGGTTTTACACATACAATTTGCTTTTACGGGTTTGCCTTGTTTGATAATTTTTTTTCTGCTTTCAAAACAAAGTACACGTAAATACCAAAGCCAACGCTAAACGCGGCAACCACCATCATAATGTACGCCGAAATCATAATCAATCCTCCTCTAAAAAAGTTAATGCTAATATTCCAATAAGTACAGGTGCAACGCTACATACTGCGCCTATAGTTATAATCATAAATTTGTTTGGGCTTTCGGATAAAACCCCGCCAATGACAAATCCGGCAAAAGACAACTTGCCAAACTCAATAAGGTTTTCGGCAACCAAAATGAGCAATTTTTTTCTTCTCTCCGGCATAATGTTACAAGATTTACGCAACAAATGTAATCATTTTTCCGGCTCAAAAACCTCACCGCAACTTTAATATTTCTTAACCCATGCTTTTTATAACGCCCCAAAACCGCCCTATATTTGCGCAAAAATCACGCAGATAACATGGTAGAGGTTAAGATGTACGACAGCATAAGGCTCGGCGTTTTTGCCTCACTTCGGGTTATACCCCGATTTTTCCAAAATTTGCCGGTAGCTGTTATCGAGCATAAGCTGGGGCAGGGTAACGCCGGCGTTGCGCTTCATGTACCGGTCAACTATTCTGTAGCCAATCCAGTTGGCGGCGCGTCCGGGCGCCTCGCGCGAAAACTCCTGCGTGAACGGGCGTGCGCCGGTAAGGTTGGCGATGGTGAAAGCGTGCGTAGAAAACAGCAGCTTGTTTTCAATCAAGTGCAGCCACATGTAAGATTCGTTGTCATGGCACAGGTCCAGCTCTCTCTTGGTAAAGCCAAAGATAACCGTATCCTGTTCGGCCGGCAGCATCTGCCTGGCAAAGTAGAGCCGCTTACCCTCCCACAACATGCGCCCCAGCAGCTCGTCGTGTTGCTCGGCAACGTAGGGAAACATTGCCTCCGCCAGCGCGTCCATAACGTCGGCCGGGATTTTGGCGGGGTACATGTTACGCGTCAGGTACTTGTAAAAACCCAGCTGCGGGTACAGCTCGCAGTCCGCCCCCAAATACTTGTCCAGCCCAACCCCAACGACGTTTTCCGCCAGCATAATGGATTGGTTAAATCCGGACACGTAGGCAACTACGGCGGGAATTTTGGCATCGGAAAAATGCAGCTTGTACCGCTTGAAAGCGTCGGTAAGCTTGGCGTTCAACTCTTTGCTGTCGGGAAAAGCGCGCTGCGACTCCTTGTAGGCCTCGCGTACAATATCGTCGCCCAAAAACGCGGCAAGGTTGTCAAAAAAGCCCGAATCCTGCGGCAACCCTATGTCAATGATGCCTTTGCAGTAGTAGGCAAAAAAATCGCCGTATTTTTGCTGCAACGCCGGAGCTTGCTGCCTCAGGCTGTCGGGGTTGAGAGCCTGTAGCTCTTGGTCAAACCGTTGCACCTCAACCGTCAAGCTTATTTTGGCAAGCTTGGAGCGTTCACATTGGCAGCCAACGCAAAGGGTCAGCAGCAGGGAAGTGGTAAAAAAAAGCGTGCGTTTCATTTTGCTTATATGTGTTGTTACGTAAATCTTGATTTTTGTGCCTGTTTCAACGGGGCGAATTTAGATGAAAATTTGCAGATTCACAAATTACGGCGTTTTCTTTCCGCCTCATCTTTCCGCCATCCCGCCATTCCGGGCGCAGCGAGGAATCTCCCACCCTGCCACCGTCGTATTGGAGAAACGGCGGGAGGTTCTTCGCTGCGCTCGGAATGGCGAAAGTCGCGAAAACCAATTATTCACACCCCACCCGCGCCATATTCCAAAAAATTATGTAATTTTGTTCCTTTAAAAAGTATGCCGTCGTACACTCTCATAAAAGTCAACAGCCGGAGGCAAATTCAGGCGTTTTTGGATTTTCCCAAAATGCTCTACAAAGACGACCCAAGCTACGTCCATCCGCTGGATGGCGACGTGGAAAGCGTTTTTTGCTACGCCAAAAACAGGCTCCTGCAAGCTGGCGGCGAGGCTGCACGCTTCATGCTGCAAGGCGAGGAGGGCGCAACGGTGGGGCGCGTTGCCGTTTTCGTTAACCCCAAAACAGCGTACCTCAACGACCAGCCTACGGGCGGCATGGGCTTTTTTGAATGTATCAACAGCGTGGAGGCGGCTTTTTCCCTGTTCGACGCGTGCCGCCGGTGGCTGGAGGTGCGCGATATGGAGGCTATGGATGGACCCGTTAACTTTGGCAGCCGCGAGCGATGGTGGGGCTTGCTGGTGGACGGATTTACGCAGCCCTCTTACGGCATGAGCTACAACCCGCCGTACTACAGGCAGCTGTTTGAGGCCTACGGCTTCAAAAATTACTTTTACCAGTATTCGTACCTGCACCCCGTCTCTACGGGCGGCATGGCGGACAACATTCGCGCAAGAGCCGCGCGGGTGGCAAGCAATCCGCGCTACACGTTCCGGCACGCCAGCAGCCGCAATTTGCCGCAGCTTGCGCAGGATTTTTGCCGCATTTACAACCGCGCATGGGCGCACCACTCCGGCGTGGCGCAAATGACGCTCGAGCAAGCCGGCGCCGAGCTGACGGCAATTAAGCCGATTATCGACCGCCGGCTTATCCTGTTTGCCTGCCACGACGGCGAGCCCGTCGGTTTTTTTGTGCAAATCCCCGAAGTCAACGAAGCTGTGAAGCGTATTGGCGGCGGCAGGCTGAATTTTTTCAAAAAGTTGAAGTTTTGGTACCTGCTGCGCGTAAAAAGGGTATGCCGGCGCACTATGGGGCTGGCGTTTGGCATTGTGCCCGAGTTCAGGGGGCGCGGGCTGGAGGCGGCGTTGGCAATGGAGTTTGTCAAGGTTGCCTTTAGCAGGGATTTTCCCTACAAGGATATTGACCTCGCCTGGGTAGGCGATTTTAACCCCGTGATGATGCGCTTTCAGCAGCAGCTGGGCGGCAAAATCTACAAGACGCACGCTACCTACCGCTTGCTGTTCGACGAAGAAAAGCAGGAGAAAGAATTTAAGCGCTGCCCAAGAATGTGAGGCGTAAGCAACCATTAAAAAAATTTTCATACAGATGCTATTTAGCGAAGTCATAGGGCACGAAGAGCTCAGGCGCAAGCTGGCGCACGCCGCGCGCGAGAATCGCGTGAGCCACGCGCAGCTGTTTTTGGGCAGAGAGGGCAGCGGAAATTTGGCGCTCGCGCTGGCTTACGCGCAGTACGTCATGTGCGAAAATCCCTCTGACAGCGACGCCTGTGGCGTTTGCACCGCCTGCGCAAAAGTCCGCAAGCTGGCGCACCCCGATTTACACTTCGCTTTTCCGGTAAATTCGTCCAAGTCGAGCGAAAAAAACCCCGTGAGCGACATGTTTTTGGCGCCGTGGCGAGAAAAGCTCCTCCAAAGCCCCTACATCACCGAGCAAGCGTGGTACGAAAGCCTCAACCTCGACAACAAGCAGGGCAACATCAGCACGCACGAAGCCGAAGCCATCATGCGCAAGCTTTCGCTAAAGGCTTTTGAGGGAAATTTCAAAATCATGCTCATTTGGCTGCCCGAGCGCATGAACGCGGTTGCCGCCAACAAGCTGCTAAAGCTCATTGAAGAGCCGCCCGCGCAAACGCTCTTTTTGCTCGTTGCCGAAAATTCGCGGCAAATGCTCAAGACCATTCTTTCGCGCACCCAGCTGGTGAGCGTGCCGCCGGTGCACGACAGCGCACTCGCCGCCATGCTTGCGCGGGAGTTCAGCCTGACCCAGCCCGAAGCGCGCACGCTGGCGCACCTCGCCAACGGCAGCGTGGTGGAGGCGCGGCGCATGGCCGGGCAAAGCGACGACAAGCGCGAATACTTTGAGCAGTTCGTAGCGCTCATGCGCCTGAGCTACGCCAGCAAAGCCGAAAACATAATACTACTCATGCAGCAGGCCGAAAAAATTGCGGGGCAGGGGCGCGAGTGGCAAAAAAACTTTTTGCTCTACGCACAGCGAATGGCGCGCGAAAATTTTATCCTGAATCAGCAGGTGAACGACGCGGTCTATTTGGCCGGAGAAGAGGCCGATTTTAGCGCAAAATTCGCGCCTTTTATCAATCCCAACAATATCTTTCGCCTGTACGAGGAGTTCAACCTCGCCCTACAGCATCTTGGACAGAACGGAAACCCTAAAATCATCTTTACCGACCTCGTCCTAAAGCTGGTAAAGCTGATTGTTCCGCTGAAATAGAAAAAAATTAGCGCTTTAAGAGCGATACCGCTACTTCCGGCAGCTAACCACGCAATGCTGTTACGAAAACAGTAAGATTGATGACCAAAGATGACTTTGCTGCAACGAGAGCACATTATAAAATTTTGAATTCTGAATTTTGAATTTTGAATGACTTTGCTGCAATGAGAGCACATTATAAAATTTTGAATTCTGAATTTTGAATTTTGAATGACTTTGTTGCAACGAGAGCACATTATAAAATTTTGAATTCTGAATTTTGAATTTTGAATGACTTTGTTGCAATGAGAGCACATTATAAAATTTTGAATTCTGAATTTTGAAT
>JAITAP010000038.1 GCA_031284065.1 Prevotellaceae bacterium | reverse complement strand
TGTGTGTGTGTGTGTGTGTGTGTGTGTGTGTGTGTGTGTGTGTGTGTGGGTGTGTGTGTGTGTGTGTGTGTGTGTGTGTGTGTGTGTGTGTGTGTGTGTGTGTGTGTGTGTGTGTGTGTCCTTATTATGTGCTATTGTTACCGTACTTTGTGCTATTGTTACCATATTTTGGTCTGTGGTATGCCGGGCAGCTCCCGAACCGCCCGTACATTCGCCCACGTAATGCAATCCATCCGCATGGAATTGTCCTTTGTTGTTGTTGCCGTAATTTAGCCTCATCTTTTATCCCAAAAATATAGCACGTAAATTTTATCCGTTTTAGACGATACAAAGGTACGACGGATATTAAGAAAGTCAACAGCCGTTCAGCTAAAAAATACTAATATTAATTAACACAAAGTTTTCTGCAAATCGAGCAATTTGCTTCGCTATTGAAAGTAAAAAGTGTTCCATTTCGGTAAAGCTGTAAGCAAAAATGAAAAGCTCTCATTTTGCGCCTTTCCCCCATTTGTTAAAATCGCGGGGAGGCAACGTCATTTTTTGGGGTTTCACCCCGCGAGATCGCAAAAATCTCCATGCCGAAAACGGAGGGGCAAAAAAACCGCCTTCGCCGCGCCGCAGGGCAGCGCAGCAAAGGCGGCGGGGGCGGGGGCGGGGCAATGGGAGGGGCGGGGGGCAATGGCGGTTGGGGCGGGGGGCGGGTCGCGAACCGCCCGTACGCTACCCAAACGCCGCCGCCGATTTGCCGCGACCGATTTGCCGCCGCCGATTTGCCGCTACCGCTTGCGCCAAGCAAGTCCCGCAGGAACAGCGCTTGATTAACCGCAGGCGTTAGCCTAACGCAATAAGGGAATAAGGGGCATGGGTTGCGCACTTTTTGCGCTACTAAGGGAACTTTGGAAAAATAATATGCCGCGACATTCCCCATTCCCCCCGCTCCCGCGCCGCACCCCCAAGCCCTGAAAGGGCGTAATCCGTATTATTCCCGCTAATGATTTCGCCCTTTCAGGGCTTAAGACGGCGTGCCTCGCTCCTTTCGTAGGGCGTTGCCCTACGCTAATGATTTCGCCCTTTCAGGGCTTAACCTATTTAGCCTGCGGACAATCAAGTGTCGTCCCTGCGGGACTTTGGGATAGCGTTCATGCCATAACCGTGAGCTAACGCCTGCGGCTAATAAAGTGATTAGGAACATAGACTAAGATAATTTTGAATTACTAACATCCAAACTCTAACATCCAAACTCTAATACACCACCGCAACCGTCCCTGCTTTTTCCACCTGCTCTCCGGTTACAAAGGTAATTTTTATATGGTAAATGTAAACGCCTTCGCTCACAAAATTTTCGCTGTTGTTCTCCCGTCCGCTCCATGGCTCGGCTCCGGCGTAGATTAATTTGCCGTTTGGGGTATATACGGAGAGCGCGAAGCCTTTCATGCACGAGCAAAGCGGCTCAAACTTGCTGCGGCTTTTTCCGGTAAAGGCGTTTACCACCTCGCTGCCCGGCTGCACGGCGTTGGGCATTGACACGCCGGTGGCAACGGCGGCGCACGCCTCCGCCGAGCGCACAAAGGCAAGAGGTCGCTGCATGCTGTCGCGGATAAACGCCTCCACCCTGTAGCAGAGCGGGCTTGAGCAAATAACGGAGTCGGGGAGGTGCGACAGGTTGTCGTCGAGAGAGGCGTTTTCCGTGCTGTCCACAAAGCCCGCCGCGCGGTGCGGCGATGTTCGATACACGTCGTAGCGCTGTGCGCGGCGCGTAACGCCGCTACTGCCGTCGTGCCACACGGCAATACCCCACTTGACGCTGGGGGCGGTTTCCCCCGAAACGACCGGCACAAGGTTGGTTACGGCAGGGCTCGAAATCGTTACGCTCCCGCAGCCGTTCACCGCCGAAATGCGGTAAAACGAGTAGCTGCCGCCCTGCGCGTTATCGGTAACGCTCGCTTGCCGCTTGTCCGCAAACTCCTCAAACACGCTGTACGCGCCGTTTATGTCGGACGACTTTTCCGCCCAAAAGCGCGTGTACTCCGTTGAAGGGTCAACCCTGAAGCGCAGCGTGGCGCTTTGGTTCTCGCTCAGCACGGAGTCCAGGTAAATGTAGCGCGGCCGGACGGGCAAGGGCACAAAAATGCTTTCGCGGTTGGAGTAGCTTGTGTCCTTACCGTCGTTGTACACGGCGGCTACGTACAGGTGGTAGCGCTGCTTTTCCTCTGCAACGGGCAGCGCAAAGGACGTTGCGCTGCCGCTTGTGCCCAGCCACGCCGCGCTGTCGGGCTTAAACGTGCTGCCGCCAATGTACCCGTAAATGTGGTAGCGCACCTCGCCGGTAAATCCGGGTAACGGCGTTGGCGGTTGCGAGTACCGGTCGAGCTGCTGATAGTCGCTCCACCGCAGGCTGATGGTGTTGGCGCACTCGTCGAGCGTGGGGCTGTCGAGCCGCATGGTGCGGAAAGGGGGCTTGTACGTAGCGCTTCCGCCCGACGTATTTTTAGGGATAAGGCTAATGGTGTATATGCTCGGTGCGCAGCACGATGTGGCATTGTCAACAAAGCGCGTAGCGCGGTTGTCCGCCTCCGCCAGCGTATCCATGATGATATTTGCCTGCGCATCTTCTCTCAGCTGCAATATCCAAAAGCCTTTGACGTCTGCCGTATCGCCAGCGTTGGGCAGGCTCCACCGGAGGTAAAATTTTTGCGTGGCAATATCCACCCCAGCTGCGCGAAAGTGGAGCGAATTATCATCCAGCGCAGTCAGCAGAAAGTTGCTCGAGAGCAGCGCAGCTATGGAGAGGCACAACTTTTTCATGGCTTATCCTACGGTAACGCTCGTCATGCTTTGAGGGTGAAAATACTTTTGCGCCACCTGTTGCAGCTGCGCGGCGGTGACGGATTTTATTGTTCCGAACAGCGTCTCCGCGTAGCTCGTCGTCAGCCCGCTTTGCAAATCCTCTATAACGCTTTCGGCAATAGCCCATGGGCCGTCGAGCGAGCGCATAACTTCGCCGCACAGGTGGTTTTTGACCAGCGCCAGCTCGTCGTCGGAAATTGGCTCGTCGCACAAGCGTTGCAGCTCTTTGCTGATTTCCTCCAGCGTTGCCCCGCAAAACTCCCGGCCCACCTCCGCGCCAATGCTCAGGTACCCGGTGTGCCTGTAGGTAACCGGCGAGGCAAAAATGCCGTAAGTGTACCCCTTGCTTTCGCGAATGTTGCGCATGAGCCGCGACCCAAAGTATCCGCCAAGGATAACCGTGAGCACGTGCACGGCGGCAAAATCGGGGTGAGATTTGTCGAACATCACCCTGCCCACGCGCAGCGCGCTCTGCACCGCTCCGCGCTTCTCTATCGCAACGCTCTTGCCCGACGGCTCAACAGCGGGGAGAGGCGGCGGCGGCGGCGGCGTGCCCGGCGAGCAAGGTATTTGCTCAAAGAAATCGCCAATCATCCGCCGCTCGCGCTCGCCTACCCTGCCCGTTGCGACGATAAAACAGCGGTCGGCGGTGAAGAATGTGCCATGAAAGCTGTGCAGCCATTCGCGCGTCAGCACGTCGTACTGCTCCGGCTCGGCGTACGCGCCGTAGGGATGGCTGCGGCCGTACAGCAAGGCCGGCAGCTGCTCCCGCGCTACGCAGGCCACCCGCTCCTTGTCTATCCGCAGCTGCTGCTTGCGCTTGGCGCAGTAGGTGCGCAGCTCCGCCTCCGGAAAGGTGGGGTGCAGCACAACCTCGCTTAGCGTTTCCAGCGTCTTTTGCAGGCGCCGCGCCAGCGAATAGACCGTGAGCATGGCAAAATCCTTATCGAGATGCTGCTCGTAGGACGAGCCGAGAAAGTCGAAATTTTCCGCCACCTGCGCCCCCGAAAATCGCCCCGTGCCTTCGCTCAAGAGGGCAAGCGTTGCGCCCGCCTCAAGCATACGCCGCTGAAAGCGCGACCCCGCCTCAAACGATAGCGACACGCGCACCACATCCTGCGACCCCGCGCAAACGGCGTGCAGCGCAACGCCGTTGCTCAACCGGCTAACAACCGGCTGAACGCAGGGCAAGGCTTCGGGAAGCCGTATCGGTGGAGGAAAATTTCTCATTGCTAATTTTCAGAAACCGGAAATTCCGCATGGCTACTGTATTCCTTCGGTGGCAGCGTCGCGGTTTAGCTTTTTCACCAACCCTTGCAGCACGTTTCCCGGCCCCAGCTCCACAAAGTGTCCGGCTCCGTCGGCGAGCATGTTCTGCACTATTTGCGTCCAGCGCACGGGGGCGGTCAGCTGGGCAATCAGGTTTTTCTTTATGGCTTCGGGGTCTGTCTGCGGCTTGGCGTCCACGTTTTGGTAAATGGGGCAGCGGGGCGCGTTGAAGCGCGTTGCTGCAATGGCCGCCTCCAGCTCCACCTTTGCCGGCTCCATGAGGGGCGAGTGAAACGCTCCGCCCACGTTGAGCTTTAGCGCCCGCTTGGCGCCTGCGGCGGTCAGCTTTTCGCAGGCAAGCTCCACGCCTTTCATGCTGCCCGAAATGACGAGCTGCCCGGGGCAGTTGTAGTTGGCGGCTACCACCACTTCGTCAACCTCGTCGCAGATTTTCTCCACCACCTCATCCGCCAAACCAAGAATGGCGGCCATAGTAGAAGGCTCTTTTTCGCAAGCCTTTTGCATGGCCTGCGCACGCTGCGCCACCAGCTTCAGCCCATCCTCAAAGCTCACAGCGCCGGCGGCTACCAGCGCCGAAAACTCACCCAGCGAGTGCCCGGCCGCCATGTCGGGGGCAAAATCGCCCAACGACTTTGCCAACACAACGGAGTGCAAAAAAATAGCGGGCTGCGTAACGTTGGTTTGCTTCAAACTTTCGTCGGTACCCTCAAACATGAGGTCGGTAATGCGAAAGCCCAAAATGGCGTTTGCCTGCTCAAACAACGCCTTGCTTTGAGCGGCGCTGCTGTACAGCTCCTTGCCCATGCCCACAAACTGTGCGCCCTGCCCGGGGAAAATATATGCTTTTTTCATCCTTACTATATTTTGGTTCTACTAAAAATATCGCCGCAAAAGTAAGCAATTTTTTCTTAGCACGCATAGCTCATGGTTTTCTGTCCACGGATTACACGGATTTTGTCCACGAATTATACGGATTACGCCGCCCTGCCGCCATTCGCCACTACGCCGTCATTCCGAGCACAGCGAGGAGCCTCCCGCCGCTACCACGCCATTGGGCGCGGATGCGCGTAAAGACACTCGCCGTGCGGCTCTACGGGACAAAGCGGCTGCCGGAACGCTGCATTTTTCACTGAATACTTGCAAAACTCGGATTTTTCATGTAAGTTTGTGCGCTATTTTTAAGTAAAATAGCAAGAGCACACACAAATTACTAACTTCATTCGTCTGAATTATGGATATTAGCAAAGCGAAAGAACAAATTGCCGCAGGCAAAGCCAAAATGGAAAAAGCAATGGAGCACCTTGACGCGCAGCTGCTGTCGGTGCGGGCGGGCAAAGCTAACATACACGTGCTGGATAGCATTACCATAGAGTACTACGGCTCGCCTACCCCGCTGGCGCAGGTGGCAAGCGTTACTGTTCCCGATGCGCGAACAATTCTCATTCAGCCGTGGGAAAAAAAGCTGACGCCTGTCATCGAAAAAGCAATTTTGGTTGCCAATCTCGGCTTTACGCCGCAAAACAACGGCGAAAATATTCGTATCAACGTGCCTGCGCTGACCGAAGAGCGTCGCAAAGATTTGGTAAAGCAGGTGAAAGCCGAAGGCGAGCACGCCCGCATGAGCCTGCGCAACGCCCGCCGCGACGCCATTGAAGCGGTCAAAAAACTCCAAAAAGACGGGCTTCCCGAAGACGTTGCCAAAGACGCCGAAGCCGAAATGCAGAAAATCATCGACAGCTACAGCAAAAAAGTAGAGGAAACGCTCGAGAGAAAAGAGCGGGAAATAATGACGGTGTAGCCTCTTTAACTTTCAACTTTTAACTTCCAACTTCCAATGTCTCTCCAATGCGGCATAGTAGGCCTCCCCAACGTAGGTAAATCAACGCTGTTTAACTGCCTCAGCAACGCAAAAGCGCAGGCTGCAAACTTTCCATTCTGCACCATCGAACCCAACGTGGGGGTCATAACCGTCCCCGACGAGCGTATCGGCAAGCTGGCAGAGCTGGTGAAGCCGCAGCGCGTTGTGCCCGCCACGGTGGAAATTGTGGATATTGCCGGGCTGGTGAAAGGCGCAAGCAAGGGCGAGGGGCTGGGCAACAAATTTCTGGGCAACATCCGCGAAACAAACGCCATCATCCACGTGCTGCGCTGCTTTGACGACGACAACGTTACCCACGTTGACGGCTCGGTGAACCCCGTGCGCGACAAGGAAATCATAGACGTTGAGCTGCAGCTGAAAGATCTGGAAACGGTGGAGGGACGCATAGCCCGCGTGCAAAAGGCGGCGCAAACCGGCGGCGACAAGGAGGCAAAGCGCATGTACGAAATCCTGCAAAAGTACCACAACGCGCTCAAGCAAGGAAAATCGGCGCGCACGGTGCAGCTCGACAACAAGGACGACCAAAAGCTGGCGAGCGAGCTGTTCCTGCTCACCGACAAGCCCGTGCTGTACGTGTGCAACGTGGACGAAAAGAGCGCCGTGAGCGGAAACAAGTACGTGGATGCGCTGCGCGAAGCCGTCAAGGAGGAAAACGCCGAGCTCCTGATTGTGGCCGCCAAAACCGAAGCCGAAATAGCCGAGCTGGACAACTTTGAGGAGCGGCAGCTGTTTCTGGAAGAAGCGGGGCTGACAACCTCCGGAGTGTCGCGGCTGATAAAGGCGGCGTACACGCTGCTCAACCTCGAAACATACCTCACGGCGGGGCCTCAGGAAGTCCGCGCGTGGACTTACCCCAAAGGCGCCAAAGCTCCGCAGGCCGCCGGTATTATCCACACCGACTTTGAAAAAGGTTTTATCCGCGCAGAGGTCATCAAGTACGACGACTACGTCCGGTACGGCTCGGAAAGCGCCTGCCGCGACGCCGGAAAGCTGGCGGTGGAGGGTAAAGACTACGTGGTGCAGGACGGCGACGTTATGCACTTCAGGTTTAACGTGTAGCTCATGTAATTTTTTGTCCACAGATTACACGGATTATATGAAATTACACGGACTACACGGAGTTTACACGAATCACATGAATCCGTGTTAATCCGTGTAATCTGTGGACAAAAACTGTGGACAGAAAGAACAATCAAATTCCCTTAATGAAAAAAAACAGCCTTTTACTCGCAACAGTTGCCGTTATCTTCTGCCATACTCCGGCTTTTGCCCAAAAGCAGCTGCCCGGCGACAAGCCAAAGCTCATTGTGCAAGTGGTAATCGGTCAGCTGCGCAGCGACTACCTGCTACGCTTCAAAAACAACCTTGGCGACGAGGGCTTTAAAACGCTGATGACCGAAGGCGCATTTTGCCAAAACGCCCGCTACAGCCACCTGCTTACGCAAACAGCCCCCGGACTTGCCACCATTGCCACCGGAGCTGCGCCGGCGCAGCACGGCATACCGTCCGACAGGTGGTACGACCGTGTGCAAAACGATATGCAGGAAGCTTGCTCCGATTCGCGGGTAACACCCCTGGAAAGTAGCAACGACCAGCTGAAAAAATCACCCAAACATTTGCTCGCCTCCACCTTTAGCGACGAGCTGAAGCTACTCGAAGAAAATTCAAAGGTAGTAGGCGTTTCAATGCTGCCCGAAGAGGCCATCCTGCTCTCCGGGCATAATAGCAACGCCGCCTACTGGTACGACGAGATGAGCGGAAAATTTGTGAGTAGCGCCTACTACATGCAGGAGCTGCCGCAATGGGTGCAGGAGTTTAACCAAAAGAAATTTACCGACGCTTACGCCAACCGCAGCTGGGAAACCTTGCTGCCCGTTACAGAATATGCAGCCCATAAAAACAATAAAGCGCCGGAAAGTACAGAGCCCCTGCTCCTGAAAGCGGCCAGCCAGCCAACAAGAAACGGCAAATCCGACTACGCAAAGCTATACGAAACGCCATACAGCGACAACCTCGTGAAAGATTTTGCCATTTCTACCATAGTGAACGAAAACATGGGGCACAGCGACGCCACCGACATGATTACGATATACTTTGGCGCCATGCGCAGCATCGGCAACCGCTACGGTGCGCTGTCCATAGAGCTTGAGGACGCTTTTTACCGCACCGACCAGAACTTAAAGCACCTCATTTCGTTCTTGAGCACGCACGTGGGCAAGAAAAACCTGCTCCTCGTGCTCACCTCCGACCACGGCGTAAACCTCTCGCAACAGCAGCTCGAAGAAGCCAACATGCCGCACGGCATATTTGACCACAACAAGGCGCAGGTGCTCCTGCGCAGCTACATGAACATTGTTTACGGCAAAGGAGACTGGATAAAATCATTTTCGCAAAAGCAAATATTTTTGAACCACACGCTCATTGAAGATTCCAACCTTCGCCTGAGCGAGGTACAGGAACGCGCCGCAAGCTTTATGCTGCAATTTTCGGGCGTAGCCAACGCCGCCACCGCCCACGTGCTCTCCGGCACGACATTTGCCGACGGGGTCATGCGCTACATGCAAAACAGCTTCTTCCAAAAGCGCTCCGGAGATATTATCGTAAACTTGGAGCCGGGCTGGACGGAAACTTCCACCCAATCGGACGCAAACTCCGCCTACAGCTACGACACGCACGTGCCGCTCGTTTTCTACGGCTGGCGCGTAAAGCGCAAAGCTATTACGGCGCACGTGGACATCACCGATATAGCCCCTACCCTCTCTACGCTGGTGGGAATTTCGCTGCCCAACGCCGCAAGCGGAAAGGTTATTGCGGAAATCGTAGAGTAGCAACGCGAAAAACAAGTAGTTACCCGTTATATATCGCAAAATATACACCATTTTATTGTTCATAACCGTTTTAAGGTTATCTTTGCACCATGGATTATAATACACAACGAAACAAGCTGGCGCTACCGGAGTACGGTCGCCACATTCAGCGCATGGTAGAGCACCTGCGCACTATCCCCGACCGGAAAAAGCGCAACGAGCAGGCGCTCGCCGTAATTGGCGTTATGGGAAGCCTCTTCCCCTACCTGCGCGACATCAACGACTTTAAGCACAAGCTGTGGGACCACCTGTTCATCATTGCCGACTTTGACCTCGACATCGACTCGCCCTACCCACGACCCGAGCCGATTACGTTTGAGGAAAAACCCCGCCACGTCCCCTACACCTCGCCGGACAGCATCAAGCTGAAGCACTACGGGCGCGGCGTTCAGGACATGCTGGAAAACATAGCGGCGCTGCCGGAAGGCGAAAAGCGAAGCTACTCCATAATGGCGGTCGCAAACCACATGAAAAAGGCCTACCTTGCGTGGAACAAAGAAAGCGTGTCGGACGACATTATTTACAAGGACATCGAAAGGCTCACAAAGGGGCGGGTAATAATAAGCGACACTACCCGACTTTGGGTAGGCAACTACAGCAACGGAAGCGGAAACGGCAGCAACGGCGGCGGCGGCGGCGGACAAAATCGCCCGCGACGCACGCAGCAACAGCAACAGCCGCAGCCGCGCCGCAGAATTACAAACAAGTAATCCCCTTTTGAACTTCGTAAAATTTAGAGCAAATGGCTTCATTTGAGGTTACCGGAGTTTGTACGCTCAACGGCGAAATTGTTCCCCAAGGCGCCAAAAACGAAGCGCTACAGGTGATCTGTGCAACCCTGCTCACCTCCGAAAAGGTTACCATCCGCAACATTCCCGATATTCTGGACGTAAATAAGCTCATTGAGCTGCTCGCCGATTTAGGCGCAGAGGTTACGCGGGAAAAGCAAAGCGTATGCTCGTTTTGCGCAAAAACAATTCACCTTGAACGCCTGCAAGACCCCGAATTTCTAAAAAAGGCGGCAAACCTGCGCGGCTCCATCATGATGGTGGGACCCTTGCTGTCGCGCTTTGGCTTGGTGTACGCGCCGCGCCCGGGCGGCGATAAAATCGGGCGGCGACGGCTCGACACGCACTTCATCGGCCTCGAGAAGCTGGGCGCACACTTCAGCTACCAGCCCGACAGCCTGTTCTACCGCGTGGAGGCAGAGCACCTGCACGGAACCTACATGCTGCTCGACGAAGCGTCCGTTACCGGCACCGCCAACATTCTGATGGCGGCCGTAACAGCAAAAGGCAAAACAACCATCTACAACGCCGCCTGCGAACCCTACGTGCAGCAACTGTGCAAGCTGCTGGTGCGCATGGGCGCAAATATTTCGGGCGTCGGCTCCAACCTGCTCACCGTCGAAGGCGTGCCGCAGCTGGGCGGCGCAGACCACACCATCCTGCCCGACATGATTGAGGTGGGCAGCTTTATCGGCATGGCCGCCATGACGCACAGCAAAATCACCATCAAAAACACCTCGTTCAACGAACTCGGCATCATCCCCGACGCTTTTCGCCGCCTGGGCATACAGCTCGAACGGCACGACGACGATATACACGTCCCGCAGCAAAGCGGCTACGAAATTGAAACGTTTATCGACGGCTCTATCATGACCATTGCCGACGCGCCGTGGCCCGGACTTACGCCCGACCTCATCAGCGTGCTGCTGGTGGTGGCGACGCAGGCGAAGGGCAGCGTGCTCATTCACCAAAAAATGTTTGAGAGCCGCCTCTTTTTTGTGGATAAGCTCATTGACATGGGTGCGCAAATCATTCTTTGCGACCCCCACCGCGC
>JAITAP010000001.1 GCA_031284065.1 Prevotellaceae bacterium | reverse complement strand
ATTTGGGTCATCTTTTTTTCGGCTTTGGCGCCTTCCTTTTGCACCTCCTCGTGGCTCACGGTCATGGCAATATCTTCGCCCCCCAAATCGGTGATAATGGACATGGCAAAGACGGGGATACCCATGTGCCGCGCCACAATCACTTCGGGCACGGTGCTCATGCCTACCGCGTCCGCGCCAATGCGACGGAAGTAGCCATACTCCTTTGGCGTTTCAAAGGTAGGCCCGGTAACGCCCACGTAGCAACCCTTCTGCACCTTGATACCCAGCTTTCCGGCAACGCCTTCGCAAAGCGCAATGAGCGGCTTGCTGTAAGGTTCGCTCATATCCGGGAAGCGAGGCCCCAGCTCGTTGAGGTTTTTCCCGATAAGCGGGTTGGGGAGGAGGTTTATGTGGTCGTTGATAATCATCAGGTCTCCTACGGCAAAGGCGGGGTTCATGCCGCCGCTGGCGTTGGATACAAAGAGGTACTTCACGTTGAGAAACTTCATCACGCGCACCGGAAAAGTTACCTGCTGCATGTCGTAGCCCTCGTAGTAGTGAAATCGTCCCTGCATGGCAACAATTTTTTTCCCGCCAAGCGTGCCCAAAATCAGGCGGCCGCTATGCCCCTCAACGGTGGAAAGCGGAAAGTGAGGAATATCCTTATACTCTATCACCTCTTGGTTTTCAATGCTGTGAACAAGTCCTCCCAATCCTGTTCCAAGTATAATGCCGACTTCCGGCTCAATGCTCGCCTTTGACTTAATAAAGGTGGCCGATTCTTTTATTTTCTCTAACATAGCTAAGGGTTTTTTGAATGAAACTGTTTTGTCCGTTATCTAAAAATTGCACCTCAATGGGTTGGTAGTAAATTTTACTTTTCAGCTCGCTGCTCATAGCGGTATCTGCCAAGCGCATGGCGTCTTTTTCGGTTGTCGCCACCACGCTGCCGGGGTTTTGCCGCACGGCGTTCTCCAGCTGCCTCACGTCCCGTGCGCCAAAGCGGTGGTGGTCGGGGAAGCGGAGCGTTTGCGCTACCGGATGGCGCTCCTTCAGCAGGTCAAAAAACGGCTGCGGGTTTGCAATTCCCGCAAGCGCAATCACGCTTTTGGCGTTCAGCGCTGCCGCCGGTTCGCCGGTATCCATGCGCACCATGTCGCCGCAGGCGCAGGTGGTGAAGTACAGGCGCTGGTAGGGGCGAATTTTCAAATCTTTTTCCAGCACGTTAAAATCAATAGGCTTGAGGTTCGGCGGACACTTTGTTACCACCACCATTTCGGCGTGGTACAGCCGGCTTACCGTGTCGCGCAGCCGTCCCAGCGGCAGCATGTAGTCTTTGGTAACAAGGTTATCGTAAGTGGTAAGCACGATGGACAAGCCCGCTTTCAGCCTGCGGTGCTGGAATCCGTCATCCAGAATGATGGCTTTTACCTCCGGATTATCCTCAATAATTTTTTTTGCGCCACGCACGCGGTCGTTGCACACGGCAACCGTTGCCTCAGGAAATCGCCGCTTTACTTGCAGCGGCTCATCGCCAACGTCGCGGGCTGCGCTCGTTGTTTCTACGTAAAGAAATCCGCTGCTTTTGCGCCTGTACCCCCGCGACAGCACCGCCGCCTTCACGCCCTCGTCGCTCAAAAGCTGCACGAGCATTTGCACGTGCGGCGTTTTTCCCGTACCGCCTACGGTCAGGTTGCCAACGCACACCACCGGAATTTTGACCTCGCGCTGCCTGAGAATTTTACACGCGTACAGCCTGTGCCGCACGCTAACGGCAAACCAAAACAATCCCGCCAACGGCAGCTTGAGCAAAACAAGCAGCAAGTGAAAGAGCGTCCTCACAGCGCCCCCCTACTCTATTGACGCTTCATACGGCAACCGCGCCTGCGCCTTGCCGTTCATGCGCAACAATTTAGCCAACGGCTCATAATCTTCCAGAATATCCCCCGTATTTTTCTTCGTCAGCTTTACAGCAGCCTGACCAAGGCTCTCCAAAACAAACGCAAATTTATCCTTTTGCTTGGGCAGCTCTATTACCCTGTAACGTTCGAGGTTAGCCAGCAGCACCGCTTTTTCTACCGCCACATTCAGCCCCCCAAATTCGTCAATCAGGTTCAGGCGCTTAGCGTCTACGCCGCTCCACACGCGCCCCTCGCCAATGTTATCAACCTCCTTCGCCGGAATTTTTCGCCCGTCGGCAACGTGCTGTACAAAGGTAGCGTATATCTTCTCAATGTGGTGCAGAATAAAATCATGCTCCGGCTTTGATAGCGGCCGGTAAACGCTGCCCATGTCGGCATGTTCGTTGGTAGCCACCACATCAACCGTTAATCCCAGCTTGCTGTTGAAGAGTTTTTTTGCGTTGAACAGCACGCCGAACACGCCAATAGAGCCGGTAATGGTGGTGGGGCTGGCAACAATGTACGAGGCGGGGCAGGAAATGTAGTACCCTCCCGAAGCCGCCACATCGCCCATAGAAACCACCAGCGGCTTAGCCTCCTTGAGCAGCTGCATTTCGTGCCAAATAAGCTCCGAAGCCAGCGCGCTGCCGCCGGGGGAGTTCACCCGCAGCACCACCGCCTTAATCGTCGAGTCGCGGCGCACCGCCCGCAGCTCGGCGGCAAGCGTTTTGCCCACAATGTCGCTCTTGCCATCGTCCAGAATTTCGCCCTGGGCGTAAACAATGGCCACCTGCTGTTTTTCCACTGTGTTTTTAGGCGTAATGGTTTTGCTGTAAGCGTCTATGGAAATCAAGTTTGGCTTTTCGTTTTCATTGAGACGGCTTAGCGCCGCCAGCTCGCTCAGCACCTCTCCGCGCTGGCGCAAGCCATCGAACAGGTTAAGCGCGAGCGCAGCCTTTGCGTCGTTCAGCTGCAAGCTGTTTATCGCGTCGTTGAGCTTGTCCGCCTCCACCTCACGCTGCGCGGCAATGTCGCCCAGCATGGACTGCCAGATAGCGCCTGCGTAAGCCAAAATCTGCTCCCTGTTCTCCGCGCTCATTTTGTCGTACATGTACGGCTCCACAGCGCTCTTAAACTTTCCGTGCCGAATTACCTGCGCCTCAATGCCCAGCTTGTCGAGCGCACCTTTGTAGAACATAACGCTTGCCCCCAGCCCGTGCAAATCCAGCGACCCTTCGGGGTTCATGTACAGCTTGTCGGCTACCGACGCCAAGTAGTAAGGCTTTTGCCCGTAGGAATCGCCGTAGCTGACGATAAATTTTCCCGTGAGGTGAAAATCGAGCAAAGCGTTACGAATTTCGGTCAGCGTTGCAAAGCCTGCCCCCACGCCGTACATGTCCGTCAGCAGTATTCCCTCAATTTTGCTGTCGTTTTTGGCGTGCTCTATGCTGCGCAAAATGTCATTCAGCCCCAGCACGCTTTCGCCGTCTCCAAAAACGCCTTGCAGCAAATCCATCGGGTTGTTCTCCACCCTGTCCACAATATCGCAGCTGAGCGACAGGGTAAGCACCGAATTGTTTTTCACCGCTTTTGCCGGCATAGCCGAAAACGAGAGCGACGCGCTTATAATTGCGCCAATCACAATTGCAGAGAATGACAAAATAACGACGCCTGCCAGAAACGTTCCGAGCATCGCCGCAAACATGGTTTTTACAGAATTTTTCATTGTTTTTACGAATTAATTGATTGATTTTCAAATTCAAATTTACAGAATTTTCAAAACTTACATACTTGTTAATTATGCAAATTGTGTAATTCTGTAATTCATTACCTCAAAAAGAAGTACGCTAACGAAATCTCTATGCAGACGTTGCGGGAAGAAAGTGCGTTGGCCTTTGCAACGTTGCCCATTCCCTTGCCGTATGAGGCGGAGAGCTGAAAGTATTGCAGCTCCACGCCGCCGCCAAGCTTCACGCCGTAGTCATTCTTAGCGTAGCTGCCCTCGCCGCCCTCCGGCCTGTCAAGCCCCACGCTTACCAAAAAAGCGTAGTAGGGCGCAACAAAAACGTAAGGAATCACCTTGCCAAGGTTGAGCAGGTAAATCACGCCAAGCGGCGCCTCTACGTAGCCCAGCTGTAAGCCCTCTTCACCCTTTTGGTTATAGAGTATTTCGGGCTGCACGGCAAACCCGCCAAACGAAAATTCGGCAAGGTAAACGTTGAGCGCCAAGCCTGCGTGGTATGAGTAGCTCCAGCCGTAACCTGAGCTTTCGGCTTGCTGCTGACGGGCAAAAGTTCCCCCAACCTTCGCGCCCACCGTAAACTGTCCGTACAGCGGGGCAAAAGTAAAGATTGTTAGGCATATCAGCAAAAAACGCTTCACACAAGACAGGATAAGATGACAGATTAGCTACTTGGTACTTATTTATGAGCCCCAACAAGGCTTAGGCTCGCTGCCGGTATGCTTTTACCCAGCAAACTTCCAAGGTCGCGGGAAACAAAAGAGGCGGATTACCCGTAACACCCGACGAGAACGCAACGTACATTGGCTCGTCAACAATGTTGGGCGCCGAAAACAGCTTGACGCCGTTAATCTTCCACGTTATGCGCTCTTTGCTCCACTCTATCGCCACAACGTAGCAGGTATTTTTTTTCAGCAAGCTTCGCTTCCATGTTTCCACGTAGCGCAGGTCTTCGCCGGCCTTTTGCTCGGCAAAAACGCTAAACTCAACCTCATCGCCAATGCGCAGCACGTTCACGTGCGGCAGCATTTTTCCCGTTCCCAGCCACATAGAATGGTACATGCCTTTCTCCAGCTTGCCGAAGCAAATTTTTGCCTCTACTTTGCCATACTGCTGCACATGACTTTCCGCAGTATTGACAATCCCCGACGTATATTCGCGCTCTATCGGAACAAATCCCACCTGCCCGCTAAAGCCTACGCCGGTCGCGCGCTTCCGCTTGACCATAATTTTGAGCGTATGGTTCGATACGGCAACATTGTCGCCGTCGGTGTAGATATGATTTTCGTCGGAGGGGGTGTAGAGCGTTGAGATGGCCGAGCCAACCAGCGCCGGGTGAGTTAACCACTTGTCTTTGTTTAATGCTCCGCCGCCGAAAGCGTCTTCAAAAGCCAGCTCCCAGCGCGTAATTTCGTGAAAATTATCTGAGGATTTTTGCAGCCTGAAAAAGTCCAAAACTTCTGCCGACTTTCGCAGCCCTGCAAATTCCCGCTTCATTGCCCCCCACTCTTTTTGGGAAAGCCCGCTTTGCCTGCGCGGTGTGGCAACTTGTGTCGCCAGCTCCTGATAGCGCCGCAGGTTGGGGGTTTGCTTTAGCGACAGGTATTTTTCATATTTCTTTTCAAGCGCATCACGCCGAGCCTCGTACTTTGAGGTACTTGTAATTCCACCCGAAAGGTGAAAAAGCAACCGTTTAAAAAAGCCAACCATGCTCAATCCGAGTAATTTCAAATTAAGGCAAGCCCTCTACCCCTACCTAAACGGGAGGTGCAGAGGGATTACCACTTTCTATTTTTTGTAAAATTCGTCGGCTTAGCCTATTAGCTTGAAGCCCTTTCCGCGCACATTGATA
This sequence comes from Prevotellaceae bacterium, assembly GCA_031284065.1. Lineage (GTDB taxonomy): Bacteria > Bacteroidota > Bacteroidia > Bacteroidales > UBA932 > JAITMY01. Next base: position 6,901 of record JAITAP010000001.1, on the reverse strand, counting down.
ATCTGTATCGACGGGTCTTCCTTGAGGAATTTGCGCAGCTTTGTAATGTACACATCCATGCTGCGGGCGTTGAAGTACGTGTCGTCGTTCCAGATGGTTTTGAGCGCAAAGTTGCGGTCGAGCACAGCGTTGCGGTTGATGCACAGCTGGCGCAGCAATTCCGACTCTTTTGCGGTGAGCTTTTGCTCAACGCCACCTTCCTTAATCAGCGTTTGCTTGGTGGAGTTGAAGGTGTACATTCCTATCTGGAATACATCCTGATTTTGCGACGAGTTTTCGCCGCGCGTACGACGCAAGATTGCCTCTACCCGGTATAGCAACTCTTCGATGCTAAACGGCTTGGTCATATAGTCGTCGGCGCCGGCGGCAAAACCTTCCAATACTTCTTCCTTCATCGACTTTGCCGTGAGGAATAAGATGGGCACCACGCTGCTCAACATGCGAATTTCTTTGGCAAGGGTGATGCCATCCTTTACGGGCATCATCACATCCAAAATACAGATGTCATACCTTGCCCTTTGAAATCCGGAGAAGGCGCGCTCTCCATTCGGATAGAGATCTATCTCATATCCTTTTACCTGCATATACTCTTTTAAGAGCATACCCAAATTTTCATCGTCCTCAGCTAATAAAATACGTGCTTTACTCTGTTCCATAGTTCTTCTTTTTTTTTGTTTTTAATTAGGGATTTGTGAAACTAACTTTTGATTAAATATAATAGATTTTCTTCAATTAGACAAATAAAATAAACTCTCTACTTTCTCGGTAAAATTACCTTGCATTATTCAAACTAAATCTTCAAAGGACAAAGTTAATAATTCTTTGTAGTTTTAACATGGCCATTTGTATTTTTTAACGATACCGGAATCAAAATTTTGAACTTGCTTCCTTTTTCCAGCTCGCTTTCGACCCAAATTTGACCGCCATGCGCCTCTACAATTTTCTTTACGTAGCTCAAACCCAGCCCAAAGCCTTTAACGTCGTGCCGATTTCCGGTGTGCACCCGGTAGAATTGCTCAAATATTCTTTTTTGGTCTTCCTTTGGAATCCCGATGCCGTTATCTTGTACCTGAATGAGCAATTTCCCCTCCGCCGTATTCTTTGTTTGCACCTTTATTGCCGGCTCGCCTTTTGCGTACTTCAGCGCATTGTCGATAAGGTTGGCAAAGATATTTGAAAAATGCACCTCATCCGCTGCGATGGTCGAAATCTCCGCATCAAAGCAGCAGGTTATGCTGGCCCCAACGCTGTTTACCTGTAGGGTAAAGCCGTCTATCACCTTTCGCGCAATGCTGTGAAAATCGCACTGCCGTATGTTGAGGCGCAGGTGGCCGTGCTCAAACATTGCCAGCTGCAACGTGCGCTCTACCAGCAGGGACAATCGCCGTGTCTGCGCGAATATCATTCCGGAGAGGTAGGCGTAATTTTTTTTCTCTGCGGGCACATCCGGGTCGTTCAGCATTTCGGAGGCAAGCGTAATGGTTGCGATGGGCGTTTTCAGCTCGTGCGTCATGTTGCTCACAAAATCGCTCCTCATCTGCGCCAGCTTGTCTTGCCTCAGCAAGGCCCACAGCACGCCGGTAAATACCGCCAGCACAATAATCAGCAGCGCCATAGAGGTAAAGAGCGTAGCCCCGATGGACAAAAAAATGTAGTACGGCTTGCGCGGGAACGATACGCTTAAAAAATATCGCTCCGAGAGCAAATCGTTCGGGAAAAGCTGCCGAACGTAAGCATCTTCGCCCGTTGTGAAGCCTCCTGCCTGCGCGCCAAACAGGAGCTCTCCGTTGGCGTGGTACACCCCAAATTCAAAGTCAAGGTTTAGCCCTCGCTTGCGAAATTCCATTCGCATCAGCGAATCGAGCTTTTGCTCGGAAATTCGCTGCCCAACAGGCACCTCTACGCTAATAATTTTTTCGACAATGTTGTCGACAAGCACTCTTTTGTAGCTGAGCTTTTCGTTCATTTTTATCTGTTCGGCCGAGCGCTTTGGCTGGCTGTAGCCTTGCTTGTCAATGTCGAGCAAAATGCTGTTGAGCTGCCCTGCGATTACCGAATCGTTGATGGGCGCAAACCGCTTGCTCACGGAGCCTGAGTCAAACAAGTTGACCACAAATTGCTGCTGCTCCTTGTAGAGGGAGCGAATACCGCTTCGGCTAATCTTGAAAATAGACCCTGCGCCGGCGTTTTCTTCCTTCATCTGAAAGGTAGCCTCTCCCTTTTCCGGGTCCTCTACCAAGTTGTCGATAATCTGGTAGGCGATTTCGTTTTTTTCCATATCGTCCACCAGCTTGTCGAGCGTGGTGTTGACAAGGTTATTGAACTCGCCTTCCTTTATTTTGTGCGCTTCGCCTATCCAAAACAGCTGAAATATTACCAAACACAGCGCCGCAACAGTTGTGGCCACCCCAAGTATAGGTATTAACTTCTTTACCATACCCGCCTATATTAAATTTATACTACACATTTGGAAAGATAACTCTCCACTCCGGAAACATTCCACTATCGCCATGAAAAGATTTCCTGTGTTGCAAAGATAGTCATAATATTTTTACAACAACGTATTTTATTTAGTATAGACTTGTTATCCACAACGGGCCGTAGAGCTTGTGCTGTTTACCGTCTTCATCCCTGTAGGTGAATATGTAGTAGTATGTCCCATCCGGGAATCCTTCGCCGTTGAACTCGCTATAGTAATTCTTTTTTCTGTAAACCATGTTTCCCGTACGGTTGAAAATGATAAGCTCGTTATCGGGGTACGACAGCGCAAAGGATATTTTAAAGTTATCATTATGCCCGTCGCCATTTGGCGTGATGGTTGTTGCGTAGATTCTCAGCCCGTGAATACGAACCCTAAGCTGTACGCTGTTGTTGAGCGTATCCGACTCATTGTCGTCTGTGGTAGCATAAGCGCTTAGCCGGCGGATTCCTTCCTCCTTCATTCGTACCATAATCTCAATCTCCACTGCGGAATCCGCCGCTATCGCGCCAATAGCAAACTTAATTCTATCATCACCCTGCGGCACGCCGGCAACCGGGCTGCTAACAACCTTTACGAAGCTTACGCCCGCCGACCACACGTCTGTCAGCACAACGTTGCTGCAAACGCCCCTGCCTACATTGCTTACCGTTACCCTGTAGGTAATGTAGTTGCCTACCGAGATGGCGGTATCGCCCTGCACGCCTTTTGGGTTAAACCCGCCCTCGTCTGTGTAAATGCTGATAATTTCATTCGTTACCGTGAGGTCTTGCTCCGAAACTATCGCTACCGCAGCCGAGTCCGAAATGCCGAATCTTGTGCCGGCAGGCGCATTGGCGGCAGCGTCAGCGTAGGTAACGTGCACGTAGTTGGTGTATAGCCCCGTCTTTACCGCCTTTACCCGGTACTCCAGCAGCTCAAACTCGTTGGGGTGCAGGGTGTCTGTTAGCGTGTAGGCAATGATGCGGTCTCCCGTAACCTTACCGGCCAAGTCGTTGACGTCCAACTCAAATCCATCGGGAATGGAGTCAACTATTTCAATGTCGGTTGCAAACCGCAGGCTGTTGTTGGTTACAAGTATCTTAAATATCAGCACGGAGTCTTTGGCAAGGCTTGCGGTGAACGGAGTTCCGTCGAGATTCCACGCTCTTTTTTGTACTGAGAACTTGAGGCTGCTTATATCCCTCACCACTACCGACGCCTCGCTTCCGGTATCCGCGCCGCATCCGTTGCTAACCACGTAGCGGTAGCTGCCCGTGTGCTTGAGGCTGTTGGCGTACCGGATTGTCAGCGTATCGGTGGCCGCGCCCGTGATGTGGTTTCGATTTACCTCATCTTCCGGAATATCGGTCACCGCTTTCCCGTTGTAGAGCCACTGCCGCCGGTCGGCGTTGGCAGCGCTACCCGCGAGGATAATTTGAGCGTCGTCGAATACCACAACGGACGCGGGGTTTTGGGTTATTTTCGGCAGCGGGTTTACGGCAAGGCGAATGGTATCGCTCACGCTGTAGCAACCGTTATCGGCCACCACCACGTACACGCCGGAGTCGCTCAGCGCCAACGAAGGTATGGCAAGCACGCTGCTATCGGCGCCGGGGACAAGCGTTGCGGCGGAGTCCCTGTACCACGTGTAGCGCACGGCGTTGTCGGCGGTAAAGCCAAACGCTACGCTTGAGCCTTCGCAAATTGCTGTGTCGCGAACAGGCAGCGGCGTTGCTACCCGCACGTAGTAGCGTATATCTACGCGCACGGTGGCGGTATCCTCCCCGCAGCGGCTGCCCGCCACAAAGTGGTAGTCGCCCTCCTTGCGCTCGCTTTCGCTGTTCACAACAACCGTGAGGGTATCCCTTACAACGCCTGCGAAGCCGCTTAGCGCTAAGGTTTTCACCAGTACGCTGCCGTGATACCAGCGAACCTCGCGCAAGCTGTCGCCCACAGCGGCTGCCGCCAGCCTGATTTCCTGCGGCTGCGCTGAGGTAGAATCGAAGCACATTTCTACGCTTACAGGGAACTCTACAACTTTGGCAGGGGCGTAAATTTGCACCTTAACAGAGTCGGAAATCGCGCCGCACCCGTTGTAGGATACGACCTTGTACATGCCGGCCATGTGCACGCGCAGCGCCGTATCGCGTCCCTCCAATACAAGCGAATCGTTGTAATACCAGCAGTTGCGATAAAATTCGTTTACCGATACCGACAGGTCGCTCAAGGAGCTTCCGCAAATGGTAGTATCGTTGCCCAAACGCTTGCCGAACGTGGGTAGCCCGCTATTTATTGCCAACTCTACGCTATCGGTTACTATCTTGCGGCACGTTCCCTCCGAAATCACCTCGTAGCGATACATGCCGACTTTGCTCATGGCGTCCACCCTTACCGTAATGAACGTATCGCGCATGAAGAGCATTTCGCGCCCGCCGTGGTACCAGCGAATACTCGACGCTTCGTAATCCTGCGCAGAGAACGCAAAGGTAACCGCCGGGCTTCCCGCCATGCCGCAAAACGCCGTGTCGAGCGGTTTTACGATAAACTTCGCACTCGGCATGGTGGCTATGGATACATACACGCTATCCCTAAACATATTGCAGCCATTGTATGCCTCTGCCACGTACCAGCCCTCGTCCGTCAATGCTATATCCGGCCTGACGTACACAGTGTCGTGCACCGCCGACATCAACGCCCCGTTGTGATACCAGCTATTACGGAAGACATTGTCGGCGGCATAGGCAAGCTCCAAGTTATCGCCCAAGCACAGCCCTACGCTATCCCGTTGCTGCACATTGCCGCGAGGCACGGACAGCGCGTCGCTAACGAACAAGTGCACGCTGTCGGTAAGGTTGCCGCAACGACCGTACACAATGCAGGCGTAGTAGCCGCTGTGGGCAATATCCACGCTTGTCAGGCGCAGCGCGTTGCCTCTGGCCGCAAGCGCACCATTGAAATGCCACTCAATGCTGTCGGCATGTTCGGCGTCTACCGCAAAATCAATGAGCGGCGCGCTCCGGCAAATGGCGGTATCGGAAGATATGGAACGTATGTTCGCCTTGGGCACAAGCGCCACGTGCACCGTGTCGAAAACGCTGCCACATGCGTTATAGCCCTCCACGCAGTACACGCCCGTATCGCTTGGCTCCATTGCCTTGTCAAGCGTCGAGCCGGTTAACGGAAGCGGCCGGCCGTTGTGTGTCCACGTGCAGCGGAACAGGTTGCTTGCGTTCATCTCAATCGTCAGGTTTGCGCCCTCGCATACCGCAGCGTCGCCCTGCCTTGCAGAAATAACAGGCTTGCCCGGCGGTATGTGCAGCCATACGCTATCCGCTATCGACGACAACGCCACCGCCTTGCATCCGAGCTGGCCGTAAACTTCGTAACGATAGTAGCCGCTGTAGGCCGCGCCAACATTGCGCAGCGTCAGCGTTGCGCCTTTAGCAATACGCTTTTCCTGGAAGTACCAGAGTATGCTGTCCTCATTTTTTGCCGCCACCGTGAAGCTGATATTTGCAGCATTTCTACATATTGACGTATCGCTTGGCCTGGCCATAATTTCAACGCTGTGCAGTATGCTTACGTACACCGTGTCGTACAGCGCGCTGCAAGCGTTGTATGCCTGCGCCACGAGCTGGCCGGCATCGCTGCTTGTTACCTTGCCAACGCTATACGTAGAATCGCTTGCGCCGGTTATCTCCACGCCGTTACGGAACCAACGGTAACCCGCAGCATTGCCCGCTGAAACAGTCAGCCCCAAGCTATCGCCCTCGCAAAGGCGCAGCGTGTCTGACGCAAATACGCTGCCCAATTGTAAGGAGGAATTAACATCTATGTGAGCAACTTTTACCGTATCATTGTTGCAGCCATTCACGGCTATGAACGTATACAGCCCCGTATCGCTAACGGATACATTTTTGCGTGTCAGCGTGTGGGTATTGTCATTTAGCCGCTGACCGTTCAGCTCCCAGTAGAATGTGTCGGCATTAACGGATATAGCGCGGAGGCTAAGGCTGTCGCCAACGCACAGCGTTTGCGCTGCGTAGCGGGCAGCGGCTTGGGCGCGTGGGTGAACTGATACGCGAGCCGTATCGAACACAGAGCCACAGCCGTTGAGGGCTTCTACTATGTAAGTCCCACCGTCGGATAATGCCACAGCCGATTTGTGGTATAAACTATCGGTTATAGACAACAACACATTGTTGTGCAGCCACGAGTATGCACGGGCGTTATTCACGCCTGCAACCAAGTCAAGTGCCGCACCGCTGCACAGCAATGTATCGGACATGGAACGCCGGAGCGTAGGCGCTACGCTGTCGCTTAACACCCGAACGGTATCCGACACAGGGTAGGCGTTGCATACGCTACGACCATAAACTTCGTAATGGTAAACACCGGAGGTATGGCTGCCAATGTTGTTTATACGGTAGCTGCTATCCG
>JAITAP010000123.1 GCA_031284065.1 Prevotellaceae bacterium | reverse complement strand
CACACACACACACACACACACACACACACACACACACACACACACACACACACACACACACACACACACACACACACACACACACACACACACACACACAGTGCTCAAGTAGTTACGTGTTTCACGCACGTAAATATAGCAAAACTTTTTTACGCAGCAAGCAGCTTAGACCTCTATTTCCCCGTACACTATTTCTCTGTACACTATTTTCCGGCACACGCTACGCGCTTTCGCGCCGTAAGCACAGGTCAAGTACGCCTGCGCTTACGGCGCGGAAGCGTTTTCTGACCTTTCTCCATTCCCTCTACGCCTGTAAGACTTACACCGAAAAACCACCCTATACTGTGCTAATAAGAGCCATTAATTTTTCAAACTAAAAAAATAAAAATTATGAAAATAAATAGAATTGTTCAGAGAAAAGCAAGCCCTGCAACGCCGCGGCAAGCGGTCGGCGGCCGGGCGATAAGGAGCGGCGTCTGCCTGCTGGCAGCGGCGCTGCTCATGCCGTTCACTTCGCTGTGGGCGCAAAACCTTAGCGTGTCCGGCACCGTGCGCGATAGCAAAAGCGACCCCGTGGTGGGGGCAAGCGTGGTGGTCAAAGGAGCTACCGTGGGCGTTACTACCGACGCAAACGGCGGGTACACTATCAACGCATCCGCCGACGCTACGCTGGTGTTTTCGTTTCTTGGACTGCATACAAAAGAGGAAGCGGTTGACGGGCGCGGGCGCATTGACGTAACGCTGAGCGAAGACGACAAGGCGCTGGAGGAAGTGGTGGTGGTAGGCTACGGAACGGTAAAAAAGAGCAACCTTACCGGAGCCATATCATCTGTTACCAACGAGCAGCTTAAGGAGCGCTCCAGCGCCAACGCAATGTCATCGCTTTCCGGGCAAGTTGCCGGCGTGCAAGTACAGCAGACGCAAGGCGCTCCGGGCTACGCCCCAACCATTAAAATCCGGGGCACATCAACCATCAACGCCGGCGTTTCGCCGCTGTACGTGATAGACGGCATTCCCATTGACGACTACAGGCCGACCAGCATCACGGCAAGCGTCAATCTCCCAATCAACAACACTAACCCGCTGAGCGCCATCAATCCGCAGGATATTGAATCAATTGAGATACTGAAAGACGCTTCGTCTGCCGCTATTTACGGATCCAGAGGCGCCAACGGTGTGGTCATCATTACCACCAAATCCGGCAAGGAAGGCAGGCCGAAAATAGACGTTGGCTACGAAAGAGGATTGCAGCAGGTGGCAAGGAAAGTGGAAATGATGGACTCGCAAGAATTTATCCGGTTTTGGGTTGACGCTCACAACAACGAATACATAAAGAGCGGCGGTAGCCTCAGCGATCCGCAAAGCGCAAGGCCATCCAACATGCAAGTGCCGCAGGCGTTTTTAGATAATCCCGAGCAATTTGCAACGACCGACTGGCAGGATGTTCTTTTTCAAGACGCCAACAGCGACAACTTCCGCATATCGCTGACGGGAGGAACAGCCAAAGCCAGCTACATGCTTTCGGGAAACTACCTTTCGCAGGAGGGTGTGGTAGATCGCTCCAAGTACCAACGGGTTACCGTACGGTCGAACGTAAGCTACCAAGTTACCGACCATCTTAAAACGGGCGCGAACATTTCCTTTGCCAACATCAACGACCGGATATACGGAACGGCGGGTAAATCGGACGTGGTAAGCCTTGCCATACAGAACGACCCCATCTTCCCGCTCTATAATGAAGTTGGCACATTAGGCTTCCGCGACCCCAGCTCGGAGTGGAGCAAATTTGCATCCTACGACTTACAGCAGTGGCATCCCTACGCCCTAACCCGCGAAGCCGACAACTACGGCAGGCGGCTGAACGTGCTGGCAACGGGCTTTATAGAGTATTCGTTCCTCAACCATTTTTCCTTCAAAACTTCGCTGAGCGGCACGTACAACACGAATCGGCTGGGCTACTACCGGAACGAAGGCGAAAATTGGGGGTATTCCGGCTGGAGAGTGGCAGAGGCAACCATCGGGACTAACCAGACCGACAACTGGATATCGGAAAACATTCTTTCGTACAACCAGCTATTCGGCGACCACGCCGTCAACGCCATAGCCGGCTATACCGCCCAAAAAAATCACTACGAAAGCACGGAGCAAACCTCTCAGGGGTTTCCGAATGATTTGGTGCACACGCTGAACGCCGGCTCGCCAACGGCCAGCACGAGCGAGGCGCAGGAGTGGAGCCTTTTGTCCTATATTGCCAGAGTAAACTATTCCTTCAAAGACAAATACCTGCTCACCGCCACCATTCGCCGAGATGGCAGCTCCCGCTTCGGGTCGGACAACAAGTGGGGGTACTTCCCGTCCGCTTCTCTGGCATGGAAAGTTTCGGAAGAACGCTGGCTGCAAAACGTCGATTGGCTGTCGTCACTGAAGCTGAGAGCCAGCTACGGCGTAACCGGCAACAACCAAATTCCCAACTATGGCGCCATCGCCCTGCTGTCTTCGCAGCAGTACGTATGGGGCACAGATGTGCAGATAGGGCTGTCTCCGGAAACGATTTCTAATCCATCGCTGCGGTGGGAAAAAACCGGACAATTCGACTTCGGGCTGAACGCCGGGCTGTTCAACAACCGGATTTACGTGGAGGCCGATTACTACCACTCGCGCACAACCGACTTGCTGCTGAACGTTCCCGTACCGGCAGTAACGGGCTTTACGCAGCACCTAACCAACATTGGGGAGGTGCAGAATCAGGGGGTTGAATTTCTGCTTACTTCACGAAACCTTGTAAGTTCCTTTCAATGGACAACCAACATCAACGTTTCTCTGAACAGAAACAAGATAGTAAGCCTTGGCCCCAAGGATTCGCCTATTTCCATTACCGAATGGGACGTGATTTCCAAGTATGAGGTGGGGCAACCCGTGAGCAACTTCTACGGCTACATCTTTGACGGCGTATTCAAAAATCAAGCGGAAATAGACGCTTACCCGCACAACTCCACCACCACGCCGGGCGACCCGAAAGTGCGCGATGTGGACGAAAATGGTAAAATTGACGAAAACGACCGCACCATCATTGGTAATCCGCAGCCGGACTTCACGTATGGCATGACAAACACGTTTGCGTTCAAGAATTTTGACCTGAGCATCCTGCTGCAAGGCACATACGGAAATGAGATTGCCAATCAGGAGGCCCGCTACTCCAAAAGGTACAACGGCGGACGGAACGTTTACAAGGCTACCGCCGACTACTGGCGGTCGGAAGCCGAGCCGGGTGACGGAGTAAACTTCAAGCCCTACAAAACCTACCCGGGGTTGCAGACGCAATCTTCCACATTTTTTATAGAAGACGGCTCATACCTCAGAATTGCCAACGTAAGGCTGGGATATACTTTCCCCCAAAAAGTGCTTTCCGCCTTAAATCTTTCCACACTTCGACTCTACGTCAACGTGGACAACGTATATGTTTTCTCCGATTACCTCGGATATGACCCCGAAAACAGTACCTACTCCAGCGCGCTGATGAGCGGAATGGACTTTGGCGGTCATCCCATACCAAGAACTATAACATTTGGAATTAATTTAGGATTTTAAAAAAATATTAGCCATGAACACTTTAAGATTAATAAAATATTATACGGGCATCATTGCCCTCTGTGCAATTCCATGGTCATGCTCGAATGACTTTTTGGAATTGTTGCCAATCTCGAATACAAACGAGGTGAACTACTACCAAACGGAAAAGGATTTTGAAACGGCGATTGTCGCTGCATACGCAACGCTTTATACGGAATTTGGCCCGGAAAGCGGAGCGGGATTTTGTAGCGAACAAATGTCGGACGAAGCCACCGTGTACGACGTAATGCTTGACGCCGCATCCTTTCAGGCATTCAAAAGCTACAGTATGCTTCCGGCCAATACGGTTGTGCTCCAAGTATGGCAGGATGAATACAATAATTTAATGATAGTAAACACCGTAATTGAAAAGTTGCGGGCTTCGCCACTCGGCGAGCAGCTAAAAACCAGCTACGAAGCTGAAATGCGTTTCCTCCGCGCATTATACCACTTCAATTTAGTCAGGCTATTCGGAGATGTTCCTCTGATGAAGAAACCCATTGTTGTTGATGATAGCTACGGAGTACTGCGATCACCCGAATCGGAAGTATATGCTTTCATTATTGAAGACCTTCAATTCGCAGCCGATAATTTGCCGCTTCAATCGCAAATTTCAACAAGGGTTGGACAAGCCACAAAAGGCGCCGCGCTGGGCATACTCGGCAAAGTTTACTTGACTGTCGGCAATAAAAGCGCCGCAAAAGAAGCGCTGAAGCAAGTTATCGACTCCCGCGAATACGAACTTTTGGACAATTACGCCGACCTATGGGATTTGAAGCATGAAAATTCAAAGGAAGCATTGCTGGAAATACAGCACAAGGCAGATCCTGCTGCGCCTGCAAGCCCTTACCATGAATATTTTGCTCCATACAACAATCTGACGATAAGCCCACAGGGACATGGGTTGAATCAGGTAACCGAAGACTTGTGGAATGAATTTGAACAGGAAGATCTGCGAAGAGAGTCGTCCATACTCACGGGATATACCAACAAAGCGGGTAACTGGATTTCCGTCAAGTTCCCCAAAAAGTGGTGGGATCCGGCATGGATCAACACGGGAAGCTACTACTCTGAAAACAACTTCATCGTGCTTCGCTACGCCGACGTGCTGCTGATGTACGCCGAGGCCACAGACGACGCTAACTACCTGAACCAAGTCCGCAACCGCGCCGGAATGCCCCGGTACGGAGAAGCGGGCTATCCGGCTCAATACTCGACCCTCGCGCTGGCTATCGAGCACGAGCGAATGGTGGAGCTGTCGCTTGAGTTCCACCGCTGGTTTGACTTGAAGCGCACCGGACGGGCAGCGACCGTGCTGAGCGCAAAGAAAGGCAAGCCCATAACGGAGCAAATGCTGGTTCTGCCTATTCCGCAGGTCGAAAGAGATATTAACCCTGCCTTAACGCAAAATACAATCTATAGGTAATCACCGTCGGCACGGAGGACAGGCGTCTGTCCTCCGTACCGCTAATTAGCGAAAAGTAATTATGAAAATACTTTTTCAAGGCACGCTTTTTTTATGGTTCCTGGCCTCATGCACCCATAGCAGCCCCGTACAAATCAAATATAAAGATTACTCCAAGGGAGATAATTTGAGGCTTTCCAACCGGTACTTCCCGGAATTTGGCGTTCAAAGCTGGCAGGAGGAAGACTTTTTTACGGACAGCTACATGCAGATGATTGACGAAGCCAACGAAAAAACGCCGTACAACTTCCTAATTCCCTTTCTTCGCTTCCCCAGCTACGAGGTGACGGATTCTATTGTGCACAGCTACGTGAAGCGGGTTGCCGAATACGCCGCGCAGAAAAACGTACAGCTGGCGCCCGACTTGGACGTCCGTAACGCCCGAAGAGCATACAGAAAAAAATACCCGGACGAAATGCAAAAAATGCTGCGCCTTAAGGAAGCCGAATTGCAAAACACCGGCGCAACGGAAGTCGTCATTCGCAGCATTGACTTAAACGACCACTACTCAGGCGGAGCGCTTACGCACCATATCCCGCTCGAAGGAAATCTTTTGAGAGTTTACGCATACAAAAAATCCGAAGCAGGCGTTGCATCCGGAACGCTGCGAGACATTACCGGCAATTGCGAAGCAACGTACGCAACAGCCGATTCTGTCGGCATAAAAATTCCCGCGCAACCGGATTGTACGCACGCTGCCGCACTCGTAACATTTACGCACCTGTACCCCGACATTTTTGGGCCCCATTTGATGGCGTTTCAGCGGGAGATTATTGAGCAATACAAGGATGTTCCCCTAATTGGCGTTTGCAAGGACGAATGGGGATTTCCGCCTTACTACCCTCGCTTCTTCAGGGAGGGGCTGCACGATTTCTGGTACTCGGAGCATCGCGCCAAAACCTACGCCGAAAGTAGCGGAGGGAGAGATTTGCCTGCCGACTGCCTGCTGATGGCTATCGGCGAACAGAACAAGGATTCCGAGCGCAAGGCCGCAATCAACAGATTTATGGAAATGTCGCGGCTGCGGAATACCAACTTAGAGGTAGATTTTTACGACGCGGTAAAAGCCGTTTTCGGAAAAGACGCCGCTGTAACGGTACACGCCACGTGGTGGCCATACCCGGATAAATGCGAATTTCTGAAAAACGGGCTTAGCTGGTGGACAGCCAAGCGCGACTGGGCGCAAACGGACGAAGTAACGCCGTACGCCGTGCGCACGGCGTTGTGCAAGAAGTGGGGCAGCCCAATTTGGTACAACATGTACTATAAAATGGATATAGTACCGCAAATGTGGAGCTCGGCGCTTGGGGGAGGGCGGATAGACTACCTGCCTTACCAATCGCTCTTCCACCCCGAAACTATGCTTGCCGAATGTCGCATACGGCTGCTGAACTACATCAGCCAAAGCCCGATAGACTGCCCGGTGGCGGTTGTTTTTGGGCATTACAGCGCAATGAATTGGGCAGGCCCGCACTACGACGATGTCGGCATGGAGCTTGTGGACAGTCTGTGGCGCAGCGGCTACCCGACCGATTTAATTCCTACAACGGAAATTGCCAACGGAAGCCTGAAAGTAGATAAAAACGGAACCATTTGGTATGGAAAACAGGCTTACGCCGCCGTTATACTCTACCATCCGGAATTTGAGAACGCCCCGCTTGCCGATTTCTTCAACAAAGCCTCCAAAGGAAATACAACCTTGCTTCGCGTAGGCGAATGGACGGAAAATTTCGACGGGAAACCGCTTGGCGGAGCTCAGCTGCTGCCTGCCTCCATGACGCGCGCTGCCGACGCGCGCGACGCCTTTACCAAGGTTTGCCACGCGCTGGAGAAAAAGCACATTCCGAGGCAAACGCCCGCCACCGACATTCTGGACAATACCTACTTTCAGCTCCGCGATTTTGAGCACGTGTCCTGCGCGCCTCCCACTACTGGATTCAGCCGCATGATTGACGGTACGGTTATTCGGGTTGCCGGAACAAAGAACATCAGCGGCGATACAATACAAGCAAATTTCAAGGTAAACAATTACGACGTTGCCGTTGACGCCGTCGGCGTTGCTGCCGTGCGGCTGGACAAAAACGGCAATCCCGAAGCGTTGGCTGCGGGAGGGCTGAAATCATTCAGGGCAGGAAATTTTGAAATACAGCTGAATAACCGGACGGATTTGGCTTTATGGAAAAATCCCGACGGAAAATGGCAAGGCGTTATTCAGGGATGGGACGGTAGCATACCGGATGCGCTTTTGCAAATCACCCCCAGCTGGAGCCGGTTGAGCGTCCCCGTACCTCCCGAATTTATTTTCCGCAGAAGGTAAAAAAATGCCTGCCTTTGCCCTGACGCCGCAAGCGGCAGGGCAAAGGTTTTTACAACCCCTACGTAATTCACAGCAAACAATTACAATTTGCCAAAAATCTTTGCAAAAGTTGAGTAAAGCAATAAGGGTAAATATATCGGGGGATAAAATCGGCGCTAAGGGCTAAGGGAGTTTTAGAGAAAGAGAATAAGGGAGATGTGCCGGAGAATGCAGCTATGCTACTAAATACTAAGGAAACTTTTGAGAGCCCTTATTTTCCAAAAGCCCCCTTAGTAGCGCTGGGAGTTATGCGATTAACAATATTAAGCTATTGAATAAATGAAAAAAGTATTTGTTTTTTTTGCTCTTGGCGGCGCCATTTCCTTTCAGCTGTCTGCCAAGCAATACAACATCAACGATTTTGGCGCGACGGCAGATTCTGCGGTTTTGAGCACCAAGGAAATACAAAAAGCGATTGACGCCTGTTCGGAAAACGGCGGAGGGCAAGTCCTTGTCCCTGCCGGATACTACCAAACCGGCTCGCTGGTGCTGAAAAGCAACGTTGATTTTCACCTCGAAGCCGGCGCCGTATTGCTGGGCAGCCGCCGGCTGGATGATTATGCCAAGCTGAAGCCCGAATACGTATCGCTGCGAACGCAGGAGGCCACCATTCAGCTGATTTACGCCGAAAACAGCGAAAATATATCCATATCGGGGCACGGCGTTATCGACGGTAGAGGGAACGGCTTTCCAAAGCTGACGTGGGACGACGAGGGAATCACGCGACCCCACCTTCTGCGATTCATTACCTGCAACCGCGTTACGGTAAAAGATGTAACGCTAAGAAATTCGGGATGCTGGATGCAGCACTACTTGGCGTGCGAAAATCTGCAAATTTTCAACGTGCAAATTTTCAACCGCAATAACTTCAACAACGATGCGCTCGACTTGGACGGCTGCCGGAATGTAATTGTTTCCGGCTTAATTGCCGATTCGGACGACGACGGCATTACGCTGAAAAGCACCTCTCCAAAGCTTTGCGAAAACATCACCATTGCCGGCTGCGTTATCAGCAGCCGCTGCAACGCCATCAAGCTGGGCACGGAGACAAACGGCGGCTTCAGAAATATCAGCATATCCGGTTGCGTGGTAAAGCCATCGGAAATACAGGCTACACCGTTCTTCGGACGCGAAAAAGGTATAGCTGCCATAGCGCTGGAGATAGTGGACGGAGGTGTTTTGGAAAATGTATCCGTATCGGATATTATCGTTGACGGGACGGAGTCGCCCATTTTCATTCGGCTGGCAAACAGGGCGCGGACGTATAAAAAAGGCGTTGTGGTTGACAAGGTAGGGCGTATCCATGCCGTAACGCTGCACAACATCCGAATACGGAACGCAGGGAAAACCGGCTGCTCCATCACCGGGCTGCCCAGCCACCCCGTTACCGGTATCCGCTTAAGCAACATTGTCGTTGAGCAGGCGGAGGGCGGTGCGCGAGAGGATATTAGCGCACAGATAGAAGAAAAAGCTGCGGAGTACCCCGAAGCTACCATGTTCGGAACCTTGCCAGCTTACGGATTTTACATTCGCCACGCGGAAAATATTACATTCGACGGCGTTGAACTTGCCACCGCCAACGAAGACGCCCGCCCGGCGCTTTTCTTGGATGACGTAAAAAACGGCATTTTCGGTAAAATGGAACTCGCCGGCGGCAAGGAGACAAAAGCGGCTATATGGCTGACGAACAGCAAGCACATTACTATCAAAGAATCCGTACTGAAAGGGCAAACCGCATCTTTTATAAAGGCTGAAGGAGACAACAACCGCGAGGTACTCGTCGTAAACAATGTGCTTGCGGGCGCTTTGCACACTTTTCTACCTGAGCAACAAAGCAAAAACGTGGTCGATGTCGGTAACATTAAGCAAAAGTAATAAGCGTATTAGAATTTATCTCAAATAGTTGCATAATCCATTCTTTTGTATATCCTTATGCTTACAAAGCCAACTAATTCTTACGGCTGCGGTAGTAAAAAATCCCGTCTTGACTACCATTACAACAAAGCCATTCAAAATTCAAAATTTCTTCATTTCTGTCGCAAACTATTCCGCGCTACGCGCCATTCAAAATTCAGAATTCAAAATTCAGAATTGCCTCCGCTACTCTGTCCATCAGCCAGCGCGGCGTGGAGGTAGCGCCGCACACGCCGGCCGAGCGGCAGCTCTTGAACCACGCCGCCCGCAAATCTTCCCTGTCCTGCACCATGTAGCTGCGCTCGTTTACCTCGCTGCACGCCTGATACAGCTCCTTGCCGTTGGAGCTGTTGGAGCCGCTCACAAAAATTATCACGTCGTGCTCCCTTGCGAACTTGTGCAGGTGGGGCTTGCGGTGCGACACCTGCCGGCAAACCGTATCGTGCGCCTCAAACAGCAAGCCCGGCTGCAAATGCCTGCGCACTTCGCTGCGAAGCCGCGCAAATTGCTCCAAGCTTTTTGTGGTTTGCGAGTAGAGAATAATGGGGCGCGAAAAGTCCAGCAGGCGCAGCTCGTCCACGCTTTCCAGCACCGTAGCGTCGCCATTTGCCTGCCCCACCAACCCGTTTACTTCGGCGTGCCCGCGCTGCCCGAAAATCACCAGCTGCGCGCCCGTTTCTTTCGCCTTTTTGTAGCTTTTGCTAATGTTGCTTTGCAGGTGGAGCACCACAGGGCACGTAGCGTCGATGAGCGTAACGTCATTTGCGGCGGCAATTTCGTAGGTAAGCGGCGGCTCGCCGTGCGCACGGATGAGCACGGTTGCCTTGCGGAGCTGCGCAAGTTGCTCTCTGTTGATTACCTTTAGCCCCTTTGACTTTAGCCTGTTCACCTCAACGCTATTGT
The DNA here is from genome assembly GCA_031284065.1 of Prevotellaceae bacterium. Lineage (GTDB taxonomy): Bacteria > Bacteroidota > Bacteroidia > Bacteroidales > UBA932 > JAITMY01. The sequence goes on along the minus strand of JAITAP010000123.1, from coordinate 3,093 downwards.
GCACTATCTCGCCCAGCGAGTACAGCGCTACGCCGCTATCGAGCAGCTGTTCGGCCTTTTCGATAGCCCTGATTACGCCAAAGCAGCATCCTGATTTTTCGTCCACCTCTACGCGCATGTTTTTGTAAGTGAAGATTTGAAAATTTGTGCCGACATCCCAAAGTAATAGCCCCGCTCAAACGGGCGCTGCCCCGTTTGCTCTCCATGCAGCGTCTCCCTGCATTTTTGCTGTTCATACGCCTTTCTTTCCAAATTCTTGGGGAGAGCAAAGGTAGCGAAAATATCACTTGCATAAAGCCTGATTAAATTTTTCAAATTAATGGCGGCGCTTTTTTACGGCAAAATGGGGAGCGTAAAATTGGTTTGAATTTCGTACATTGCATGAGCGGCGCGCCTGCGTCGTTGCTTGGACGCTGTGCTGCCTTTCAGCCATGTGGCTCCCGTCATTTCGAGCGAAGCGAGAAATGACGGCGGGGGATGGAATGACGGCGGGGGATGGAATGGCGGTACCCCCATCCTTCACACAAAAAAAATCTCCACTATTTTGTGGAGATTCTCTTTTTACGGGTATTCATTTGCGGGGGCAAATTATACCACCTTGCGGTTATCGTTTGCTTGCCATCTGTTTCTTACCTCACAAACAGCAGCTCTCTGTACTTTGGCAGCGGCCACATTTCGTTGTCCACAATCAGCTCCAGCTTGTCAATGTGGTAGCGGATGGCGTCCATGCGCGGCACGATGGTATCGTGGTAGGCAATTGCCTTTTCGCGCTCGTTTTCGATTTTGTTGGCAACTTTGCGCTCGTTTACCATGTTCGCCACGCCAAGCGTGATTTCGTTGGTGTGGTTTGCAATGCGCTCAATGATGAGCCTGTTTTGCGAGGACATTGCTTTGCCAAGCTCTTCGGAGAACAGTGCGGATACTTTCGATACGTTATCCAGCAGCTTCGACTGGTACTCGGTTGCCACCGGCACAATGTGGTTCATTGCCAAGTCTCCCAGCACGCGCGACTCAATTTGTATCTTCTTGACGTAGGTTTCCCACTTCACCTCGCAGCGCGAGTGGAGCTCCTTTTTGTTGAGTACGTTGGTTTCGGCGAACATTTTCACGCTGTTTTCCGAAAGGTAGCTGTCGAAAATGACCGGCACGTTGGTTTCGCAGTCCAGCCCGCGCTTGGCGGCCTCCTCTTTCCACTCGTCGCTGTAGCCGTTGCCGTCGAAGCGTATGGGGGCGCTCTCCTTGATGTACTTTTTCACCACCTCAAAGATTGCTTTTTCTTTGGCGGCGCCATTTGCGGCAAGCGCCTCCACCTCTTTGAGGAATTCGCCCAGCTGGTGCGCCACGGCGGAGTTGAGCGCCGTCATTGCCGCTCCGCAGTTTTCGGACGACCCTACGGCGCGGAACTCAAAGCGGTTGCCGGTGAACGCAAAGGGCGACGTGCGGTTGCGGTCGGTGTTGTCAATGAACAGCTCCGGTATCTGCCCTATGCCGAGCTTTAAGCCCGCTTTTTTGTCGATGGCAATAGCGTCGTCGGTTTTGGAGGCAGCCACCTTGTCCAGCACCGCCGAAATTTGGCTTCCGAGAAATACCGAAATGATGGCGGGGGGGGCTTCGTTTGCGCCGAGCCGGTGCGCGTTGGTTGCAGAGCTGATGGAGGCTTTCAGCAGGGCGTTGTGCCTGTAAACGGCTTTGAGCACGTTGGCAACGATGGTAACGAATTGCAGGTTGCTCACGGCGTCTTTGCCGGGTGAAAGGAGGTTTACGCCGGTGTTTGTTCCCAGCGACCAGTTGCAGTGCTTGCCCGAGCCGTTGATACCCTTAAACGGCTTTTCGTGCAGCACCACCCGGAAGCTGTGCCTGCGGGCTACGCGGCGCATTACCGACATCACCAGCAGGTTGTGGTCAACGGCGAGGTTGGTCTCCTCGTATATCGGCGCAAGCTCAAACTGGTTTGGCGCAACCTCGTTGTGCCGCGTCTTAACGGGAATACCGAGCTTGTGGGCTTCGATTTCGAGGTCGGTCATGAACGCAAGCACGCGGGAGGGTATGTGCCCAAAGTAATGGTCTTCGAGTTGCTGGTTTTTTGCGCTGTCGTGCCCCATAAGCGTGCGGCCGGTGAGCATCATATCCGGACGGCCTGCCCAGAGCGCGCTGTCCACCAAAAAGTACTCCTGCTCCCAGCCCAGATACGAGAACACTTTGGTTACGCTCTCATCAAAGAGCTTGCACACCTTCACCGCGTTTTTGTCCACAGCGGCAAGCGCCTTCAGGAGCGGCGCCTTGTAGTCCAGCGCCTCGCCCGTGTAGGAGATGAAGATGGTAGGGATGCAGAGCGTGTCGCCAACCACAAAGGCGGGCGATGCGGGGTCCCACGCGGTGTAGCCCCGCGCCTCAAAGGTGTTGCGGATGCCGCCGCTCGGGAAGCTCGACGCATCCGGTTCTTGCTGCACGAGCAGCTTGCCCGAAAATTCCTCAATGATTTTCTTTTCGCCGTCAAACTCGGCAAAAGCGTCGTGCTTTTCGGCAGTTCCGCCCGTGAGGGGCTGAAACCAGTGCGTGTAGTGGGTAGCGCCCATTTCGATAGCCCACTGCTTCATCCCCTGCGCCACCTCTTCGGCAATGTCGTGCGTGAGCGGCGCGCCGGACTGTACCGCAGCGCTAAGGGTTTTGAACGTGGTTTTAGAAAGGTAATTCTTCATTTTCTCGTACGAGAAAACGTTTTGTCCGAAGTATTCGGAAACTTTTGTTGCAGGGTAGTCAACCTGCACGGCTTTTTTGCCGAAAGCCTCATCCAGAAGCTTAAATCTTAGCGTACTCATAATTTTTTTTGTTTTTTGTTTGGTTTATAATTATTGTGTCTTTTTTTTTGAGAGTTTAGGAACTTAGGAGGATAGGCGTTTGGAATGTTGGCCGCTTAAATTTTGTGTACACTCCATTGCCCGTTAGGGCAATTCGCCTATCCTTTTATCCTCATTTAAGAAAAATGTTGTTTTGCTTGCAGGTATCAATCATTTCGTCGCTCCAGAGCGAGGATTGCGTTTCGCCGATGTGCGCACAGCGCAGCAGGAACATGCACAGGCGGCTTTGCCCTAT
>JAITAP010000037.1 GCA_031284065.1 Prevotellaceae bacterium | reverse complement strand
TGCGGCGAATGTGGCTTCAAGTCGCAGGCGCTGCGCTTTGCAGACAGCATTGCCGAAGCGGAGCTGCTGTCCGTTATTGCCCGTCTCAACGCCGACGAGGAGGTGGACGGCTTCATTGTGCAGCTACCGCTCCCGCAGCATATCAGCGAGCAACGGGTAATCGAAGCCATTGACCCCAAAAAAGACGTGGACGGGTTTCATCCCGTTAACGTAGGGCGTATGGCCATTGGGCTGCCGGCATACGTGTCGGCTACGCCGGCGGGAATAAAAGAGCTGCTGCGACGCTACGAAGTAGCCACGCCGGGCAAGCATTGCGTGGTGCTGGGGCGCAGCAACATTGTGGGTCGCCCCATGGCAAACCTGCTGTCGCAAAAGGATACGCCCGGCGACTGCACCGTAACCATTTGCCACAGCCGCACGCGCAACATTAAGGAGATTTGCCGCACGGCGGACATTATTGTCGCGGCGCTGGGGCAACCCGAATTTCTCACCGCCGATATGGTTTCCGACGGCGCAGTGGTGATTGACGTGGGCACCACGCGCGTCCCCGCCGCCGACGCCAAGAGCGGCTTCCGCCTCAAGGGCGATGTGAAATTTGACGAAGTGGCGGCCAAGTGCAGCTACATTACGCCTGTGCCCGGCGGCGTAGGCCCCATGACGATTGTGTCCCTAATGAAAAATACGCTAAAAGCGTATAAAAAAGAAGTGTATGAATAGCTTCGCCCTCGCAAAAAAGATTTTTATCTTCGCTCTTCCGGCATGGCTGCTGGCAGGGTGCTCAAAAGAAACGCCGGAGCAACCCGAGCGGCGCTACCTCGTGCAGGCAGAGGCGGTAAGCGTCATGCCTAAGGAGACGGTCAGGCTTGTGCTCGAACTTGCGGGGTTTAAGCAATACGCTTCGCTCATGCAGAGCGACGTGCGTAGGCTCCGCGTGGTGTACGCCACAGAGTACCCTAAAGGAACGAAGATAAACGTTTCCGGCGCGCTGCTTATCTCCAAGAGCTACAACCCCCGCTTCCCGACCGTCGTATATAATCACGGCACCAACAGCAACCGCAACAGCGCGCCGTCTGTGGACATTCAAAGCCTGACGTCGCCGGACATTTTTTTAGGCGCAGCCGTAGCGTCTGCGTTCGGGTGCGCGGTGCTAATTCCCGATTACATTGGGTACGGCGAAAGCAAAGACATCACCCATCCCTACATGCACGGGGAGTCGCTTGGGCAGGCCGGGCTGGATTTTATTCGCGCCTACAGGGAGTATGCGGCCGAGCCTTCTGCGGGGCTTTCGTTCAACGATTCCATTTTTATCACCGGGTACTCCGAAGGCGGGTACGCCGCCGTAGCCCTGCACAAAGCGATAGACGATCTCCCTTCGGAAGGGTTAAAAGCGCTCAAAACGGTAGCCGGTTCCGGCGCGTACGATTTGGCGGCATTTTCCAAAGCAATTGTTGCCAACCCCGATTCGCTCGGCGTGCAGATGCTCTCCAGCTACCTGTGGGTAATTGGGATGTACAAAACAGATTTACGGTACTCAAAAAACTACGAGGATATTTTTTCGAAAGCCGACAACGAACTGCTTCAATCCATTGGCCACGACCTTGCCTACGCCCGTAACGTGACCGCCAGCTTGCCGCTCCACGAAATTTCTTCGCAGCTGTTCACGCCCGAGTTTATCTCCGGCATACGGGACGAAACGGATACCGAGTTTATCCGCATTTCGCAGCAAAACTCTCTGGTTAACTTTGCGCCGAAAGATAGCCTGATTTTTGTCTATGGAGATGCCGACAGGTGGGTTTACCCCGTCAACTCCATCAATGCCTACCAATCAATGCTTAAAAAAGGCTGCAAGGTGAGCATTTACGTGCAGCACGGCGGCGACCACAACACTACGCTCTCCCTGTACGTAGAGGTACTGCTGGCGCGGCTTAGCGCCGTAAAATAGCCCTCGCCGATTTTGCATGGCGCATGGCGGCAGTAGCGTTGGACAATACTCGCCAAATTTCCGTTAACTATACTTAAAAGTTCAAAATTAAATTATGTACTCGTCTTCTTTGAGCATTGTCCAAAAAAAATGTTACCTTTGCAATTCGTAAAAAAAAATAGTAAACAGGAACATAACAACTCAAACAATGAATATTGTAAGAACAGATATAGACGCACTTAACGTGGCGCTGACCGTGAAAGTAGAAAAATCCGACTACGAAGGCAAGGTAGAGGCTACACTTCGCGATTATCGCCGTAAAGCGCAAATACCCGGGTTTCGTCCGGGCATGGTGCCCATGGGGGTCATAAGAAAAATGTACCAAAAATCAGTAACGGCCGACGAGGTTTATAAGCAAGTATCCACAGGTATCGCTGAGTATATTGAAAATAACCAGCTGCACATTCTTGGCGAACCGCTACCCAATGAAAATACGCAACAGATAGACTTTGATGCGCAAAGCGAATTTGAATTTATGTACGATGTAGCTTTAGCGCCCAAAATGCAGCTGGACGTAAACAAAGAAATTAAAATCCCGTACTACACCGTTACCATTACGGACGACGAGGTGCAGCAGCGCATTAACGGCTACCGAGACTACTACGGCAAGATGGCAAAATCGGAAAAAATCGGGAAAAATGACCTCGTAAGGGTTGACCTTGCGCAGACAAACGGCCATGCTGTAGAGGCTGCCCTGCTTTCGCTAAAGATGATTCCCGAAGCGGAGCAGCAAACGTTGCTGGGGCTTTCACCCGGCGACGCTGTAGAGGTGAATGTACGCAAAATACTCACCAACGATATTGATTGCGCAGCTTTCCTCAAAATCACCCACGAAAAGCTGGAGACCATTGACCCCGTTTTTACGCTTACCATTAAAGAAATTACGCACGTAGAGCCGGCGGAAATCAACCAAAACCTTTTTGACGACCTCTACGGTAAAGATACGGTAACTTCGGATGAGGCTTTTACCGACAAGGTGAAAGGCGAGCTTCACAGCGAGCTGTCGGGTAAAAGCGAACACCGCTTTATTGCCGACGTTCGCAGCATACTGATAAAACATGCTGCGCCGGAGCTGCCGGAAGCCTTTCTAAAGCGCTGGTTGCTGCTGACGTCCGATGGAAAAATGACGGAGGAGCAAGTGGAGAAAGATTTTCCATCCTTTGCCGAAGGGCTGTGCTGGCAGCTCGTTGAGCACCATATCCTGATGCAGGAAAACCTTGAGGTGACGGATGACGACCTGCTGCTCGTTGCAAAAAAGATGGTGTTTCAGCGGCTTGCCATGTATGGCGTGAACAGCATGAACGAAGACCGCCTGACGGAATTTGCGCACACCATGCTTAATCGCCCCGAAGACCGCAAGCGCCTTACCGAATACGCCATTGAGCATCGGGTGGTAGAGCACGTTCGCAACGCCGTTACCATTGAGCAAAAAGAAGTAACCAACGAACAGCTCAATAACCTGCTCTCCATGCCCTGACCCAAATTGTTGAATTAGAATAAAAAAAAGTTTTTTCATGAACGAATTTCAAAAATATGCTGTAAAACATGCAGGTATCAGCAGCATGACCCTACACCGCTACCGCAGCATTTACAGCGGCTACATTAACCCGACTATCATAGAGGAACGCCAGCTCAACGTGGCCAGCATGGACGTATTTTCGCGCCTGATGATGGAGCGCATCGTATTTCTTGGCGTTCCCATTGATGATGACGTTGCAAACATTATTCAGGCGCAGCTGCTCTTTCTCGACTCCAACAACGATTCGGGCAAGGACATCAGCTTGTACCTCAACACGCCGGGAGGCTCTGTTTCGTCGGGCTTGGGCATCTACGACACCATGCAGCTGATAAGCTCCGACGTGGGCACCATCTGCACCGGCATGTCCGCCTCGATGGGCGCGGTGCTGCTGTGCGCCGGAGCGGCGGGCAAGCGCACGGCGCTACCCCACTCGCGCGTCATGATACACCAGCCTGCGGGCAGCGCCGAAGGGCAAGCGTCGGATATTGAGATTACCGCACGGGAAATTGTAAAGCTAAAGCACGAACTCTACCAGCTCATGGCCCAACACTCGGGAAAACCTGTGGAGCAGATAGAGAAAGACAGCGACCGAGACTACTGGATGAGCGCCGCCGAAGCCAAAGAGTACGGTATCATTGACAATATTCTGGTAAAAATGTCAAAGGAAAAGTAAAATATGGCAGAACAAAAATCTTGCTCATTCTGTGGCAAGACTATCCATCAGGTAACGCATCTTATTCATGGCGACAACAATATAGCCATTTGCGCTGACTGCGTACAGCGTGCCTACACAATGCTAAGCGAAACAGACGCTCTGCAAAGCGAGCACAAGCACTTTGACGCCAACCGGCTGAAGCTGCCGAAGCCTCAGCAGATAAAGGCGTTTCTTGACGAGTACGTTATCGGGCAGGATGACGCCAAAAAGTACTTGTCCGTAGCGGTGTACAACCACTACAAGCGCATCAAGCAAAGCAGCGTAGCGAAAGAGGATGTAGAGCTGGACAAGTCCAACATTATAATGGTAGGCGAAACGGGCACGGGGAAAACGCTGCTTGCGCGAACTATTGCGCGCATACTGAACGTGCCCTTTGCCATTGTTGACGCCACCGTGCTTACGGAGGCCGGCTACGTGGGCGAAGATGTAGAGGGTATCCTCACAAGGCTGCTTCAGGTGGCGGACTACAACGTGGCCGCTGCCGAAAAGGGGATTGTTTTTATTGACGAAATAGATAAAATTTCGCGCAAAAGCGACAATCCCTCCATTACGCGCGACGTGTCGGGCGAAGGCGTGCAGCAAGCGTTGCTTAAGTTGCTCGAGGGCGTTATCGTAAACGTCCCGCCGCAGGGCGGCCGCAAGCACCCCGACCAGAAGATGATTCCCGTCAATACAAAGGATATTTTGTTCATCGCCGGAGGCGCTTTTGAGGGTATCGACAGAATTATTGCGCACCGCGTCAACACCAACATGATTGGCTTTGACGCTGCGGAAAGGCGTAGCCGGGTGGATAAAAAAAACCTCCTCAGCTACCTTGCCCCAGCCGATTTGCGCCGATTTGGGCTAATCCCCGAAATCATCGGCCGCCTGCCCGTGATTACGCACCTTGACTTGCTGAACAAAGAGGCGCTACGGAAAATTCTCACCGAGCCACGCAACGCCATTGTAAAGCAGTACAAAAAGCTATTTGCGATGGACAACATACACCTCACCATAGACGATGATGTGCTGGACTACATTGTAGATAGAGCAATGGAGCACAAGCTCGGCGCGCGCGGGCTTCGCGCCATCTGCGAAGAGCTGATGATAGACGCCATGTACGAAATTTCCGACGCTGAGGAGGAGGAAAACGGGAGCAAGCAAAAAAAACCAAAAAAGCAGCTGCGCATCACTAAGGCATACGCTCTGAAAAAGCTGTCTCAATCTTTTGACTGCAAGGCGGCGTAAGGCTTAAC
>JAITAP010000031.1 GCA_031284065.1 Prevotellaceae bacterium | reverse complement strand
CATCTGCTATGCGTAGTACCACACGTTGTGGAGTATGTGGTGGAGAGCTATAGTAGAGTTTATTGTTCTCATTGTGGAGGCATGTAGCACGATATGTTGTGGAAATCTTGAAATTACGTCAAGATAAAAAAAGAGGTAAATGCTATGAGGCAGATATATTTTGGTAAAGCTATGATTACTTCGTGCATTTATTTTTTGTAGTATTGCAGGCAAATTGCAGGCAATTTTACGTTATTTTAATACTTTCTATTACCTCCTACTACACGCAAAAAACGCCGTATCATTGTTTGATACAGCGCTTTACAAAAGTTTTTGGATGTTTCTTATTTCCCGTTTTGTAGCCCCAACAGGACTCGAACCTGTATTTAAAGTTTAGGAAACTTCCGTTCTATCCCTTGAACTATAGGGCCAAGCTGTCAACAGCCGGCAACGCCTGCCGTGCGGCGGTTGCGGGCGGTTTGCGTTTTTAGTATGCCCACTTGAGGTACGCGGCTCCCCACGTGAACCCTGCGCCAAACGTGGCAATAATAATGTTGTCGCCTTTTTTGAAGCGCTTTTCAAAGTCCCACAGGCACAGCGGCACCGACGCCGCCGACGTGTTGCCCACCCGGTGGATGTTTATCAGCACCTTTTCTTCCTCTAACCCCATCCGGTTGCGCACGGAGTCGATGATGCGCAGGTTTGCCTGATGGGAAATAAAGTAGCTGATGTTGTCGTGCGTCAGGTTGTTGCGCTTGAGTATGAGCTCCGCTGCCGCCGACATGTTGGTTACGGCGTGCTTGTACACGGCGTTGCCATCCTGAAAGATAAAGTGTTCGCGGTGTCGCACCGTCTCCTCGCTTGGCGGGTAGGCCGAGCCGCCCGCTTTTTGGTAGAGGAATTGGCGGCCTATGCCGTCGGAGTGCAGCGTTACGTCCAGCATACCGAAGCCTTCGCTGCTTGGCTCTACCAGCACGGCGGCTGCGCCGTCGCCAAACAGGGGGCAGGTTTTGCGGTCGGTGTAGTCGGTGAGCGCCGACATTTTTTCGCCGGCTACCACTACTACTTTTTTCCGGGCGCCGTTTTCGATAAAATTTTTTGCTATGGTGTAGCCGTAAAGAAACCCCGAGCATCCGGCGTTTACGTCAAAGGCAAAGGCGTTTTTAATGCCTACCTTGTCGCAAATAATGCAGGCGGTGGAGGGAAAAATCATGTCGCCCGTAACTGTGGGGCAAATGAGCAAGTCCACTTCGTCCGGCGAGGTGTTTGTTTTTTCGAGCAGCTGCGCCACAGCTTTTACGCCCATTTCGGACATGCCCATACCTTCGCCCTTAAGGATATGCCGCTCACGGATTCCCGTGTGCCCCACTATCCACTCGTCGGTGGTATCGACCATGCGGCTCAGCTCGTCGTTGGTCAGGATGTGGTCGGGAATGTATCCTCCTACCCCTGTTATGGCTGCGGTAATCTTAGGCATGGGCATTGTTGTTTAGCGCGATTTTTACTTTTTCTGCCAGCTGCGCCTTTACCACGCGCTCGGTTTGCAGAATCATCGCTTTGACGGCTTGTGCGTTCGAGTGTCCATGCCCAATTATCACTGTGGAGTTAACGCCTATTACGGGCATTCCTCCGTACAGCTCGTAGTTGAAGCGGTCAAAAAATTCATTCTTTACGCCCTGCTTGTGCGCGAGCATGTACATGGTTTCGGCCTGCTTGAGGACAATGTTTCCCACAAATCCGTCGCACACAATCACGTCGGCAATGGTGCCAAAGTAAATCTTGTTGGGCTCTATGTTCCCAACGAAGTTGAAGTTGCGCGAATTTTTCATCAGCCCGTGCGCCGCGAGCGTGAGCATGTTTCCTTTTTCTTCCTCTTCGCCGTTGCTCAGCAAGGCTACGCGGGGATTTTCTATGCCCAGCACATTTTTTGCGTAGATGGAGCCGAGCATGCCAAACTGGCACAGCATTTCCGGCTTGCAGTCGGCGTTGAGCCCGGCGTCTACCAGCAGCGCCAGCTTGCCGTTGGTTTGCGGGATAAAAGTCGGTATGCAGGGGCGCACTACGCCCTCCACCGACTTCACGGTGTACATGGCGCCCACCAGCATGGCTCCGGTGCTGCCGGCGCTGGCAAAGCCATCTATTTCTTTTTTGGCGAGCGTATGAAAGCCAACGGCTATGCTCGAATCCGGCTTTTGCTGAAAGGTTTTTGCCGGGTGGTCGCCCATTTCGATAACCTGCGTGGTGTGCACAATATCTACCTGCGCTGCGTCAAAGCCGGCCTGCGCCATAATTGCCAACGTTTTGGCTTTATCGCCAAAAAGTACCATCCGGCTACCTTCTGCCAGCTCGCTGTATGCCTGCACTACGCCCTGCACTATTGCGTCGGGGGCGTGGTCGCCGCCCATTACGTCAATGCCTATTCTCATCTGATTAAATTATTAGCCCTCCCGGCGCTCCGCCATTTTTCTTGCGTCTTGGCATGTCTGCGTCCCTGCTTGCCCAAAAGGGCTTGCCGGGTAGCCGACCGAAAAGCGGAGAACAGAGAAGTGGGTTAAACTTTAGCCATTATTTATTATGTAAGCTATTGCTTTACAGGACACTTAGGTTATGCAGTAACCTGCTTTTCGACCGCCAGACGACCCCGATAGTATCCACATTCGGGGCAAACGCGGTGGAACAGCGTAGTCGCTCCGCAGTTGGAGCAAACGCTTAGCGTTGGCGCTGTTGCCTTGTAGTGTGTTCTGCGCTTATTGCGGCGCTGCTTGGAAATTTTTGATTTAGGATGTGCCATACAGTAAAAATACTTAGTTAGTTATACTTAATTTATTTGTCGCGAACCGTTCGCGTTGTTTTCGTTTTACTTGTGCGCTGCGCCGCCTGCCGAGAGCTTGCTCCACGGCGAGTTTTCGCTTTTTACGCGCTGCGCCTCCTGTTGCAGCTCGCGCAGCTTTGCCAGCATGTCTTTGTTGCAGGCGCTGCGCCCCTGCTCGTCGTCGGGGTGCAGGCGCTGCATGGGCAGGCTGAGGCAAATGCTTTCGTAGATGTACTGCGCAAGGTCAACCTCTGCGTCGCCGGGCTGCATGTTCATCACCTCGTCTTCCGAAAAATCATCCTCCTCCGCATCGCCGGTGAAGCTTACGGTGAGCACGCCCTCAAACGCAACGGGCGCAAGAAATTCATCCAGACACCGGTCGCACGCGACCTTTACATTGCCCTCCATAGCAAATGCCAGCGTCATAAAGCTGCCCGCTTTTTCGGCGTCAACACGCACGCTCACGCGCCCTTCCGATATTTCCGAGCCTTCAAACCGACGGAAGAACGCATCGTTTACCTCAAACCGAAACGAGCGCTTTCCCTGCGGCAGGCTGCCATACGCTATGACGTATGAGTACAGGTTGTCTTTTTTGCCCATTACACCTTGCTGTAGTAGTTACCCAAATATGTAAAGCGGACAAAGGTAATGTTTTTTTCGCAGTTGTGCAAAAATTGTTAAAAAAAGATGCGCTTTAGAGGGAAAAAGAAAAAAGAATTAGTTGATATACAACAAAAAGGTAGCGGAGTAAAAGCAACAAAAAGGTAGCGGAGCAGAATTTGCCTTGCCGCAAAAAGGCGGTTTAAGCGGGGTGCAAATGCCGCTTGCGGCGAAATTTTTCGTGCTGCTGAATTCGCGCAATCAGGTTTGTCGCCACGAATACCGACGCCAGCGCCAGCAGCGCGCTGACGGTTGTTTCAACCTCCGCCGATTCAACGTCCACGCCCTGCCGCGCCGCGTAGAAGTAGGCAATAACGGTTGCGGCGTTGTTGGTGAAGTGCGCAATGACGGACAGCCAGAGGCTGCCGCTCCAGTAAAACAGGTAGCCAAACAGCGCACCGAGAAGGAAGCGGGGAATGAATCCCTCAAACTGAAAGTGTATCGCACTAAAAATTACCGCCGATATAAATATGGCAAAGTGCGGCTTTTTTGTCCAGCTGCACAGCAGGCGTTGCAGGTAGCCGCGAAACAGCAGCTCCTCGCTGACGGCCGGAATAAGGGCCATTACGAGCATGTTGAGCAGCATGACAGGCACGCTGGGGGTAAAAATCAGCGCAACGGAAAGCTCGGTAGCTTCGCGGTCGGTGCGCGTAGCCCACTCGGGCAGCGGCAGCTGCGCGTTGACGCTTGCCGAAAAGCTGATGAACGGAATGGCAATAACGAGCGCCAACGCCGTCAGCGCCGCGCTTTGCGCCATCGGCCTGCGCGCCACTCCGAGAAAAATGCACGCCCGCTTCCGGCAGATAAGAAACGCGGCAAGCGCGGGCGGCAGCATGAACCCCCCAATGCTCTGCACCGCCATCAGGTAGCGCGTAAGCGCAAGGTTGCGTATGGACGTCCCCGCCTGCGCCTCCGAAAGCGAAAATCCGAAAATGGGGGCAAGCGCTACGCTAACGGTTACGGTCAGCAGCAGCGCCACGAACAGAATGAACAGCAGCAGAAAAAGCTGCAAAGCCGGACTTGTTGTAAATAATTTTTTCATGCGTGATTCAACACCTCAACACTGTAGCCTAAAAAAAAGGGGCTGCCCCGCATAGCAAATGAGTCAGCCTCTTTCCGGTAAAAAAATAGTTGTGCTTACGCAGGGCTAATTGCCCCCGTCGGACAAACGTCCGCGCAAGTGCCGCAGTCGGTACAAACGTCAGGGTCTATCTGGTAGATGTCTCCCGGAGATATTGCCTCAACCGGACACTCGTCAATACATGTACCACACGCGGTACAATCTGTGCTAATTTTATGCGCCATTTTTTATAAAGATTTGGTTAACTGTGATGCAAATGTATGAATAATACGTTGAAAAACCAAACGGCAACAAATTTTCACTTCCCGGATAGTAATCTTACCGTATTAAGTGCTAACTTTGTACGTTCTTGAAAAAAAATTATGGAGCTAAAAATACAGCCAACTGCACGATATACAGTGCTGGGCAGCGGCAGCTGGGCTACGGCTATAGCAAAGCTGCTCACCGGAAATCTTGCCAACGTGGGGTGGTACGTGCGCGAACAGGAGTTCGTTGACCGCATTGCCAAAGATGGCCGCAACCCGCAATTCCTGACGGAGGTGGAGTTTGACGCCGACAGGCTCACGCTCTACGCCGACGTAAACCAAGCCGTTCGCAGCAGCGACGTGCTCATTGTGGTCATCCCCTCGGCGTTTATTGAGGTGTGGATGGAAGGGCTTGCGGAGAGCCTGAAGGATAAATTTATTGTGTCGGCGGTGAAGGGAATTTTGCCCGAGAGCAACAAAACCGTGCTGGAGTACATGCACGACGCATTTGGGGCAGAGTTTGCCAACATGGGCATCGTTACGGGTCCCTGCCACGCGGAGGAGGTCGCGCTAAAGCGCCTTTCGTACCTTACGTTTGCGTGCAAAGACGCGGATAACTCCCGCGCCGTGGCGCAGGTGTTTGCGGGGCAGTTCCTGCGCCCCGTTTTCAGCACAGACATTCACGGAACAGAATACGCCGCCGTGCTGAAAAATATTTACGCGGTGGCGGCCGGTATCTGCCACGGGCTGGGCTTTGGCGACAACTTTCAGGCGGTGCTCGTAAGCAACGCACACGTGGAAATAAAGCGTTTTTTGCAGAAAGTATTTCCGGCGCAGCGCGAGCCGGCAAGCTCGGCGTACCTCGGCGATCTGCTGGTTACCTGCTACTCGCAGTTCAGCCGCAACCGCACATTCGGCAACATGATTGGCAAAGGATACCGCGTAAAGGACGCCCAGCTCGAAATGAGCATGGTTGCCGAAGGATACTACGCCACCAAGTGCATGCACGATTTGAACGCAAGCTACAAGGTCGAGCTGCCCATTGCCGAAGCCATGTACCGCATACTCTACGAGGGCGTAAGCGCCCAAAAGGAAATCGCCAAGCTGACGGAGGCGCTGAGTTAGTGGAGAGCGGAGAATTGGCGTACAGAGGTTAAAGCTGCCAAAAGGGCAAAAGCATGAAAATTGCGAAATTTTGATAGTAACTATGAAAACATTGGATAAAAATAAAAACGAGGCTCCGGAGCGACCTCTTGTATCGTTTGACTGGGCGGTGAAGCGGATACTGCGCAACAAGGCGAACTTTGAGGTGGTGGAGGGCTTTTTGAGCGAACTGCTTGGCCGGCAGGTTACGATAACCAGCGTTCTGGAAAGCGAAAGCAACAAGGAGCACCGCAAGGACAAGTTCAACCGGGTAGATGTTACCGTAGAGGACACGCTGGGCGAGGTCATCCTGATAGAGCTACAGTTTATCCCCGAAATGGATTACCTGCAACGGATGCTGTACGGCGTGAGCAAATCCCTTGTAGAGCGCCTTATGCAGGGCGACGACTACATGAAATTGCAGAAAGTGTTTTCGATAAACATAGTCTATTTCGATCTTGGGCAGGGCAAAGATTACGTTTACTACGGCAAGATGGATTTTAAGGGGCTGCACAACTTCGATACCCTTCACCTCTCACGGGAGCAGCAGCGTATTTTTGGGCAGATAGTAGCCGGAGACTTGTTTCCCGAGTACTACATCCTAAAGGTTAACAACTTCAACAATGTGGCGAAAAACACGTTAGACGAGTGGGTGTATTTTCTGAAAAATGACTGCATACGGGAAAACTTCACCGCCAAAGGCTTGCTCAAAGCCCGCGACGTTCTGGACTACAACCGCCTCTCGCCGAAAGAGAGAGCCGAGTACAACTATGCTCAGGACATAAAAAGCCACAACCTCAGCCAAATTGCCACCGCCAAAGCGGAGGGGAGATCGGAGGTAGAGAAAAAATATGCGGACGTCCTCAAAAAAAAGGACAAAGTCCTCAAAGAAAAGGACAAAGTCCTCAAAGAAAAGGACAAAGTTCTCGAAAAGCAGGGCAAAGCCCTCGAAAAGCAGGACAAAGTAATCGAAGAGCAGCACAAAATGATTGAAGAGCTGAAGCAACTTTTAGGTAAGAAATAAAGAAATGAAAATACCATTTGAAGACCACACCCCCGAAGTTGACGCCAAAGCGGTGGCAACGGAGCTAAGCGCGATTGCCGAAGAGGCAAGGCAGCTGCGCAGCGTTGACGTGTACAAGCAGTGCCTCAGCTTTGTGGACTACACTTCGCTCAACGCAACCGATACGCCGACGCTCGGCAAAGCATTAGCCCAAAAGGTCAACGAATTTTCGTCGCGCTACGCCAACATTCCCAACGTTGCCGCCATCTGCGTGTACCCCTCGCTGGTGGACGCGGTGCGCCTGACGCTCACGGAAAAGAGCGTGAAAATTGCGTCGGTTGCCGCCGGGTTCCCCTCTTCCCAAACTTTTCCCCACGTAAAAAAGCTGGAATGTGAGATGGCTGTTGCCGCCGGAGCTGCCGAAGTTGACGTTGTCATCCCGCTGGGCTACCTTTTGAGCGGCGATTACCCCTCCGCCTTTGGCGAAATAGCGGCAATAAAAAACGATTGGGCAGGAAAAAGCTGCCTCCTCAAAGTAATTCTGGAAACGGGGTTGATACCGTCGCTGTCGCTGGTGCGCAAAGCCGGCATTGGGTGCATGGCGGCGGGCGCGGACTTTCTCAAAACGTCCACCGGCAAAGTTACGCCCGCCGCCACGCCGGAAGCGGCGTTGGTAATGTGTAGGGCAGTAAAGGATTTTTACGAGCAGACAAAGGTAAGGACAGGCTTCAAGGCGGCAGGCGGCATTGCCACCACCGCCGACGCCGTAATGTACTACGCCATAGTGAAGCACGTTTTAGGCGACGAGTGGCTTACGCCGGCGCTGTTCCGCATCGGCGCAAGCCGGTTGGCAAACAACCTGCTGAGCGACATTACGGGAAAGGAGGAAAAGTATTTTTAGCGTTTCAGGCATGTAAATTTTGAAAATTATGTAATTATGTGAATATCTGAATATGTAAATTTAATTTTTAATTTGATTTTTATGCAAAAAATTTTGGTTACGGGAGGAACAGGGTACATTGGCTCGCACACCGTTGTGGAGCTGCAAAATGCCGGGTTTGAGGTAGTCATTGTGGACAACCTCTCCAACTCGTCTGCCGACGTAGTGGAGGGTATTGTTCGCATCACGGGTATTCGGCCGGCCTTTGAGCGGCTCGATTGCCTTGACTGCGCAGGCTTGGACAAGCTATTTGCAGAGCACAGGGGCATTGCGGCCGTCATCCACTTTGCGGCGAGCAAAGCCGTAGGCGAGTCGGTGCAGAAGCCGCTGCTGTACTACCGCAACAACTTAGCGTCGCTCATCAACCTGCTCGAACTGATGCCGAAGTACGGCGTGGAAAACTTCGTTTTTTCGTCGTCGTGCACCGTGTACGGTCAGCCCGACGAGCTGCCCGTTACCGAGCGTGCGCCGCGCAAGCCCGCCGAGTCGCCTTACGGCAACACCAAGCAAATTTGCGAGGACATTGTGAGCGACACGGTACGGTCGGGGGCAAAGCTAAAGAGCATCCTGCTGCGCTACTTCAACCCCATTGGGGCGCACCCAAGCGCCGAAATTGGCGAGCTGCCGCTGGGCGTTCCGCAAAACCTCATCCCCTTTGTAACGCAAACGGCGGCGGGTATTCGCCCCAAGCTGAGCGTATTCGGCAGCGACTACAACACCCCCGACGGCTCGTGCATCCGCGACTACATCAACGTGGTGGACTTGGCCAAGGCGCACGTGATTGCCGCCCAGCGAATGTTGACCGGAAAAAGCAAGAGCGCCGTAGAAACGTTTAACCTGGGAACGGGAAGAGGCGTGTCGGTGCTGGAGGTCATCAACACCTTTGAAAAAGCAACCGGCGCAAAGCTCAGCTACGAGGTTACAGGCCGTCGCGCCGGCGATATAGAGAAAATTTGGGCTGACCCGTCCTACGCCAACGAAGAGCTGGGCTGGAAAGCCAAAGAAACGCTCGAAGACACGTTGGCTTCGGCGTGGAAATGGCAGCAAAAGCTGGGGCGGTAAGAGCAAAGACGGAGAATGAAGCCGCCGGCGTAACCCTTTAGCATTGCCGGAACACAGCATAAACCCGTCAGGCAGTAATTTGGGATAAATGCAAAAGTTGTTTTGTTGCCTAAAATTAGGGCTTAATCGTATTAACAAAAAAAGGTCATGAGTATGTCACACTATTTTTAATTTTTA
>JAITAP010000278.1 GCA_031284065.1 Prevotellaceae bacterium | reverse complement strand
TGCGCACGCCTTGCGCCGCCACGCATTACGCGCTACATAGTAATTTTGCATTTACAAGAATGGCGGAGTATTTTTTTTCTATAGAAAAGGAATACCCCGCCATTGCTCATTATTAGAGGAGGGTGTTATCGCTGACCGTAGGCTAAAGCCTATGGTGAATCAAAGTGTCGTCCCTGCGGGACTTGGGAGGAGGGTGCTATCGTTACCGCAGGCTAAAGCCTACGGTTAATCAAGTGTCGTCCCTGCGGGACTTGGGAGGAGGGTGTTATCGCTGACCGCAGGCTAAAGCCTACGGTTAATAAAGTGTCGTCCCTGCGGGACTTGCCCGGCATCAGCCAATTCAAAATTCAAAATTCAGAATTCAAAATTTTATAATGTGCTCTCGTTGCAACAAAGTCATCCCAAAGCATACCCGCAAAAATTATAATTATTCATTGACGCTATATAGCTTTCGGGCTAAGCTTTCAATTTTCAGCTTTCAAGGCGCCGCTTTCATTTGTTTTGCAGGGTTGACGCTCCGAGATTCGTGCGCTTTTTTGTATCTTTGCCCGCAAAAATTCTAAACCCCTTTTTATATCAAACAAGACAACACCCCCGAAATGGCTGGCAGAAGAAAGCCCGAATGGCTGAAAGTAAGGCTTCCGCAAGGAAAAATTTCCATGCAGGTGAACGAAGTCGTGCGCACGCACCGGCTGCACACCATCTGCACCGACGGCCTGTGCCCGAACCGGAGCGAGTGCTGGGCGCGCGGAACGGCAACGTTTATGGTTGGCGGCGACGTTTGCACCCGCTCCTGCAAGTTCTGCCACGTAAAAACGGGACGCCCCTCAGCCCTCGACCCAAAAGAGCCCGAAAACATTGCCCGCTCGGTAAAACTCCTCCAGCTGCGCCACGCCGTAATTACTTCGGTGGACCGGGACGACCTGCCGGACCTTGGCGCGGCGCACTGGGTGCGGGTGATACAGGCGGTACGGGCGGCAAACCCCGGCGTCACTATGGAAACGCTAATCCCCGACTTTCAGGGAAGGCCGGAGCTGATAAGCCTTGTGCTCGGCGCGCGCCCGGAGGTTGTGTCGCACAATCTGGAAACCGTGAGGCGGCTCTCCAAAAGCATACGCAGCCGCGCAACCTACGAGGCGTCGCTGGAGGTGATACGTCAGGTGGCGGCGTCCGGCGTGGTGGCAAAGTCGGGCGTCATGCTGGGGCTGGGGGAAACGCGGGAGGAAATTCTGGAAACGATGGACGACCTGAGGAGCGCGGGGTGCAGCGTGATGACCATTGGGCAGTACCTGCAACCCTCCGAAAAAAACGTGGAGGTGGCGGAGTACGTGCGGCCGGAAACGTTTGAGGAGTACCGCCGGATAGGAAAGGAAAAAGGGTTTGCGCACGTGGAAAGCGCTCCGCTGGTCAGGTCGAGCTACCACGCGGAGAAGCACCGGTTAATGATTAATGATTAATGATTAATGGCGCAAAGCGCGGCGGCGGCAAAATTCAAAATTCAAAATTCAAAATTTAAAATTCTCCCAAGTATGAGCACAAGCACTGTAAGAACACGATTTGCCCCCAGCCCCACCGGGTTTATGCACATAGGCAACCTCCGGACTGCGCTGTACGCCTACCTGTTTGCAAAGAAAAACAGCGGGCAATTTATCCTGCGCATAGAGGATACCGACCGCGAACGCCTCGTGGAGGACGCTGTGGCGACAATTTACGCCACGCTAAGCCTTGCGGGGCTGGGGCACGACGAAGGCCCCGACGTGGGAGGGCTGCACGGGCCGTACACGCAGAGCGAGCGAAGGCACATTTATGAAAAGTACGCCAAGGAGCTGGTAAACGCCTCGCACGCCTACTACTGCTTCTGCACAAAAGAGCGGCTGGACACGCTGACCGACGAAACGGGCAACCGGCGGTACGACAAGCATTGCCTGCACCTCAGCAAGGCGGAGGTGGAGGCGAAGCTGGCGGCGGGCGTTCCCTGGGTTATCCGGCAGAACGTGCCGCAGGAGGGCGCTACCACTTTCTCCGATATGGTTTACGGCGAAATAACCGTCGAAAACAGGGAGCTGCACGACAACGTCCTGCTCAAGTCCGACGGATTCCCCACCTACAACTTTGCCAACGTTGTGGACGACCACCTGATGGAGATAACCCACGTCTTTAGGGGCATGGAGTACCTCAGCAGCACGCCGAACTACAACATGCTCTACGATGCGTTTGGGTGGGCAATACCCCGCTACGCGCACCTGCCGCACATCATGCGGGACAAGCAACACAAGCTGAGCAAGCGGCACGGCGACGCCAACTTTGAGGACTTCATCGCCAAGGGGTTTTTGCCCGAAGCCATCCTGAACTACGTTGCGCTGCTGGGCTGGAACCCCAAAAACGAGGTGGAAAAATTCTCCCTTCAGGAGCTGGTCGAAGCTTTTGACGTGAGCGGAATATCCAAGTCCTCCGCCGTGTTTGACGGGGTAAAGCTGCGGTGGCTCAACGCGCAGTACGTCAAAGAGCTCCCCCCGCAGCAATTTCACGCGCTCGCAGCCCCGTACTACGGCGCAATTTCTACGCCGGTAAACCTCAACCTCCTTAGCGCGTTGCTGCAACCGCGTATCAGCGCCTTCTCCGACGTGCCGGAGGCGGCAGAATTTATAGACAGCTTTGAGGGGTACGACTTGGCGCTGTTTGACAACGCAGGCTCCAAATCTTCCGTGCAGCTGGCAAAGGAAACCTTGCCTGCGGCGATAGCCGCGCTGGAGAGCCTCGCCGACTGGAGCAACGACGCGCTGTTTGGCGCGCTCGAGCCGCTGGCGGCGCAGCGCGACCTCAAGAAAAAACAACTCCTCTGGATAGTGCGAATTGCCGTTACCGGACGGCTCTCAACGCCGGGCGGCGCATCGGAAATGTGCGCCCTGCTGGGCAAAGCGCAGGCCATCGAAAGAATGAAGCAATCGCTACGCAGGCTGCGCAACGCCTGACGGCGAATAATCCTGCGCGGGCGGCGCAAGCTTCGATCCGCAGCAAACTTTTTGCGCAAAAAATTTGCCGATTAAAAAATACTCGCTATCTTTGTGCCCACTTGAACAATTTTTTTGATTGCTATGGCTCATTCGTCTATCGGTTAGGACGCAAGATTCTCATTCTTGAAAGAGGAGTTCGATTCTCCTATGAGCTACAACTTTTCTAAATTTTAAAATGTTACCGCTATGAGTTTTTCTGACAAGTTCTCCCTCGCGGGGAAAATTGCTCTGGTTACCGGAGCAACGTACGGCATTGGCATGGCCATTGCCAGGGCGCTGGCTGCCGCCGGTGCAAAAATTGTGTTCAACGACCTGCAAGCCGACAAGGTTACGGCCGCCGAAGCCGAGTACAAAGCCGCCGGAGTAGCCGCAAAAGGCTACGTGTTTGACGTAACCGACGAGGACAGGGTGAACAGCAGCATTGCGCAAATCACCAAAGAGGTGGGCGTGATAGATATTTTGGTGAACAACGCAGGCATCATCAAGCGCATACCTGCCGTAGAAATGAGCGCCAAAGACTTTCGTCAGGTGATAGACATTGACCTCAACGGGCCGTTCATCATGTCCAAAGCCGTTGCCCCGTACATGATAAAGAAAGGCGGCGGAAAAATCATCAACATCTGCTCCATGATGAGCGAGCTGGGGCGCGAAACCGTATCGGCGTACGCCTCCGCAAAGGGCGGGCTGAAAATGCTGACCCGAAACCTGGCCTGCGAGTGGGCAGAGCACAACATTCAGGTCAACGGCATTGGCCCCGGCTACATCGAAACGCCGCAAACCGCGCCGCTACGCGCAGAGGGACACCCGTTCAACACCTTTATCATTGGCCGTACGCCCGCCGCGCGCTGGGGAAAAACGGACGACCTGCAAGGGCCGGCGGTATTCCTCGCCTCAGAAGCCTCCAACTTCGTAAACGGACACATCCTCTACGTGGACGGCGGAATATTGGCCTACATTGGAAAGCAACCCTCGTAAGACGCACAACCGCGCGTCTCCACAATAAAATCACACGGCTGTGCGCCTTTGCTAAAACCGCACAGCCGTGTTTTTTTATTCCATAGCGCAGCACAAAATCGCTATTTTGCAACGAATAACACGCTAACTACTACATCAAGTCTAATAAATATTTTCAATTAGTTACGCTCCAAATTGGCTGCGCCGAACTCCGCTTCGCTCCAATTCCCCGTAGGGGAATAATA
>JAITAP010000216.1 GCA_031284065.1 Prevotellaceae bacterium | reverse complement strand
GTTATATCGTGCGACTAAATTATGCAATAAGGGGAGCCGGACAGCCGGCTCCCCTTATTTTATTTTGAATAAAATCAACTGACAAATGAAGAAAGTAATTTTCTTTACAATATGCTGTGTCTTGCTTTCAACTTGCGGAAACAGCAAGAATGGCGCTATTATTGATGATGGCATTAATAATAATATAGAAGACAATGGAAATTCGGACAGCAACCAATTTTACGATGTGGCTTTTACGAATGTGCCCACGCCGCCGGATGTGGTCATGTATGAAGCCAACGAGCGGGTATTTGCCGCTAACGCGTCGTTCAATGCCATTACCAACCGGCTTGACGAAATCAAGGCGCTTGGCGTAAATGTGCTGTGGCTGATGCCGGTTAATGAACAGGGCGCAAAGAATTCTATCGGCTCTCCTTACTGTGTGAAGAATTACACAAAAGTACAGCCGGAATACGGCACGCTCGAAAGTTTGCGCACTTTGGTAAAGCAGGCGCATAGCTGCGGCATGGCCGTAATCATCGACTGGGTGGCAAACCATACCTCATGGGATAACGGGTGGATTGAAAACAAATCGTGGTACACGCAGGATGCGGCGGGGAACATTATCTCACCGGCCGGCGCCGGATGGAACGACGTGGCAGACCTCAACTTTGACAACGCAGACATGCGCAAGGCGATGATAGCGGCCATGAAGTATTGGGTGTATGAAGCCAACATTGACGGCTTCCGTTGCGACGCTGCCGATATGGTTCCGTCCGATTTCTGGAAACAGGCCATTGACTCCTTGCGCAAGTTCGAGGGGCGCACGCTCCTGATGCTCGCCGAAGGCAACACCGGGAACCATTACGCTTCCGGCTTTGATATGGATTACGCATGGAACTTTTACACAAGCATTACAAAGTTATATGCAGGACAAGGCTCTATAGCCAACTTGTACACCACGCACACAAACGAATATAAGAATATCCCGGCGGGAAAAGAAAAGCTGCGCTTCACCACCAATCACGACTATTCGTCGGAACCCGGCGGCTCGCCCATCACGCTCTACGGCGGACAACAAGGCTCGCTGTCGGCCTTTGTGCTTGCGGCTACGCTCGGCGGATCGCCATTAATTTACAGTACGCAGGAAATAGGCGCGTCAAGCCCTGTTACTTTCTTTAGTCCTACCGCCATTGACTGGAGTATGAATCCGGAATTTCTTGCCGAATACAAGAAAATAATGAGCATCTATGTCGCTTCAGAGGCGTTACGGAAAGGAGCATTGCAGACGTATAGCCACAACGATGTCGCTTGTTTCTATCGTCTGTATCAACAAACGGATGGCGCTTTGGTGGCGGTGAATGTGCGCAACCAAGCGGTTACATTCAACTTGCCGGCGCAGTTCGTCGGGCAAGCGTTTACCAATGCTTTCGACGGCACAACAGTCGAACTTCCCGCTTCTATTGAGATGCAGCCTTACCAGTATTTTATTTGGACACGAAAAATTTGAACCCATTTGCTGTTATGAAAAATTTACTTTTGTGCATATCACTTTTGTTGTGGCGGGGGTGCATTGTTTTTTTTCAATAATGAGCAAATCGGAAAAAATGACGTATTGGAAACCGCTATTGACCGGCTAACATTTGGTCATGCTTTTTATTTATTTGACAACCAATTTAATGAGCGTAGAGACAATCGGGAGTTAGAAACCGTTTTTGCGTCCGTCCCCTCCCTAACGGGGATGGCGGGGCAGTGGTGGCGTTAGCGCCATCCCATTAGGGATGTATTGATTTCGCCCCGTTGGGGCGACACTTGGGAGGCGACAGCAAGTGTCGTCCCTGCGGGACTTAAGAGGGGAGCGCTATCGTTACCGTAGGCTAAAGCCTACGGTTAATCAAGTGTCGTCCCTGCGGGACTTGCTGTCGTAGGTTTTATATAGGAATGTGCTCTCGTTGCACAAAGTCCTACGCTATTCCCAGCTCTTTTTGGTATCCCTTTAGCGTTTCCAGCACGTTGCTCCTCACGCTAATGAAGTGCGAAATGCCCTTGCCTTGCAGTTCTTCCTTGCAGGCGGGGTCTCCGGCAACTACCAAAATCCCCTTACCGCCCAGCTTTTCGGCAATGGCGGGCACGCCTGCCGCGTATTCGTCGTCCGAAGAGCACGCCACCACAATGTCGGCGTTGGCGGCGAGGGCGGCTTTGGCGCCTTCGTCCACGCTGGCAAAGCAGTTGTTGTCCGTTACCTTAAAGCCCGCTACGGCAAAAAAGTTGCTGGCAAACTGTGCGCGCGCGCGGCACATGGCGAGGTTGCCAAATGTGAGCATGAACGCCTGCGGCCGCTTGCCGCTGTTTTCGGTTTTGAGCCGCAGCGCCTCAAAGGCTTGCGCCCCGCGGTAGGGTTTCAGCGGCTCGCCCACCTGCGCCGGCTTGTCGCCGTTGCAGCTGCACGCGCACGCGGTGGGCGCCTTTTCTTTAGAGGCAAGCGAGCTGCGCAGCTCTTCGTCCAGCGTTTCGGTAAAGTTGGGGTATTGGTTGGTGCCAAGTAGCGTTTCGCGGCGGGTGGCAATGTTGCTGTCGTGCTTTTGCGCCGACGCGCTCACCTGCTCCTGAATAAACCCGGCTTTGAAGGCCGCCACGTATCCGCCCTTTTCCTCCACCTGCTTGAAAAGCTTCCACGCTTCTTCGGCAATGCTCTGCGTCAGCGTTTCGATGTAGTACGAACCGGCGGCGGGGTCAACCACCTGATCAAAGTGCGCTTCCTCCTTGAGCAGGATTTGCGTGTTGCGGGCAACGCGGTTGGAAAACTCGCTCGACTTCTTGAACGCCTTGTCAAAGCGAAGCACCTCCAGCGAATCCGCACCGGCAATGGCGGCGCTCATGGCTTCGGTGGTGCCGCGCAGCATGTTCACGTAGGCGTCGTAGGCGGTTTGGTTCCACGCGCTGGTAACGGCGTGAATTTTCATCCGCTCTGCGCAGCTCTTCTCCGGCTTGTACGCCCTCACGATGTTTGCCCACAACATGCGGGCGGCGCGTATCTTGGCAATTTCGATAAAGTAGCTTGCGCCTGCGGCAAAAGTAAACTTCAGGCGGCGGGCTACTTCGTCCACCGCAAGCCCTCGGTCGGTGAGCTGCGCAAGGTATTCGTTGCCCATGCTCAGCGCAAACGCCAATTCCTGTACGGCGGTGCCTCCGGCGTTGTGGATAGTCGCCCCCGACACGCCCACGTTGCGCAGACGCTTCAGCTCGGCGGCGGCGACAACGGCGTTTTTCAGCCGGTCAAATGCGTCGTCGGCAAGCGCGCCCTTGGTGGTCATCTCCCGCAGCGGGTCGGCGTCGATGGAGGCTGCTACTTCGTCGAGCTTCGCGCCGGACTTTTTGGCGTATGCCGTCAGCTTTTGGGTAAGCCCCGTTCCGCTACAGGTGCAGCCAACAAAGTTGACCTCCACAGCGTCGAGGTAAATACCTTTGAGCAAAACGTCCAAGTCGGCGTCGTCGAGCTTGCCCTCAAAGCAAAAGCCCAGCGAATTTACGCCTTTCATGAGTCCGTCAAGAGCTTGCGCGTTGGCTTTCTTCTTGTCGGTGCAGGCGCAGTAGGTTTGCCGCACCAGCCAGCTGTTGTTGTTCTTAGCGCCCCGCACGTACGGGAACTCGCCCACGCCGGCGTTAACATGCTTCACGCTCCGGAGGTTTTCGGCGCGGTAGTAGGGGCGCACGGCAACGCCTTCGGTGGTTTTCCAAACCAGCTTCTTGTCGTAGTCCGCACCCTTAAGGTCTTTGGTAATCACTTCTTCCCACTGTTCGGTCGAAACCGGTGGAAATTCAGCAAACAATTTTTCGGTTGGCATAGTATCTTAATAAATAATTCCGCAAATAATTTTTTTTTGCCTATATATAGCTATTATGTAGAAAGTGCAAAGTTAGTATTTTTCGCGCGTTAAAAAGATTTTTTATTGTTTTTTATGCTAATGCTGTTTGCAATAAAATCTCCCACTTCGCTGGTTGAGGCGGCATTATTGCTGTTGATTTCGCCGGTTGTAACGCCTTTCTCAAGCGCAAGCTCCACCGCAGCCCGCACCTCCTGCGCCGCCTCCGGGTAGCCCAAGTACTCCAGCATCATGGCCGCCGACAGGATAGTCGCCATAGGGTTGGCAATTCCTTTGCCCGCCCCTTCGGGAAAAGAGCCATGAATAGGCTCAAACAGCGCTACCTTGCTGCCGACGGAGGAGGAGGGCAGCATCCCGATAGAGCCGGTAATCGCCGAGGCCTCGTCGGTAAGAATGTCGCCGAACATATTTTCGGTAAGTATCACATCAAAAAATGCCGGTTGCTGAACAATTTTCATGGCGGCGTTATCCACAAACATGCTGTCGAACTTTACGTTGGGGAAATCATTTGAAGTTTTACTTACAATTTCTCTCCATAGGCGAGAAGTTTCCAATACGTTAGCCTTATCCACCAGCGTTAAATGCCCGCGCCGGTTTTGGGCTGCCGCAAACGCCAACCGCGCAATGCGCTCCACTTCTCCAACGCTATACGTGCAAATATCAAACGCTTCGCTGCCGCCGTTCCTGCGACCTTTTTCGCCGAAGTATATTCCGCCCGTCAGCTCGCGAAACACTACAAAATCCACATCCGCTATAAGCGATTCCTTAAGTGGAGATACCTTATAGAGCGATTTATAGGATTTTATTGGCCTAATATTTGCGTATAGCCCCAACGTTTTGCGAATTTTGAGCAAGCCCTGTTCGGGTCTCACCTTTGCCGCAGGGTCGCCGTCAAAGCGGGGATGCCCCACTGCGCCGAGCAGCACAGCGTCGGAGTTTTGGCAGCGCTCAACTGTAGCGGCAGGCAGCGGGTCGCCCGTAGCGTCAATGGCGCAAGCGCCTATCAGCTCATGCTCCAACACGAAACCTATACCATACTTTTTGTCAACTGCTTGCAGCGCCTTTACAGCTTCGGCAATTACTTCAGGGCCTATGCCGTCACCGGCAAGAATAGCTATTTTCTTCATACTATAAATTCATTATTAACCGACTAAAATTCAGT
>JAITAP010000161.1 GCA_031284065.1 Prevotellaceae bacterium | reverse complement strand
TTTTCTCCCTGAAAAATGAGCACAAAAAATGCTATCTTTGGCGGTTGAAAAAATACTAATTTTCTTATTGTTCCATATAAAAAAAATTATTACAGCTATGAAAAGGTTTTTTACATTTTCGGTTTGCGCCGCAATGGTTTTGGGCGCTGTGGCGCAAACGCAAATCAAGGCGCCTGACCTTGAAAGTTTAAGGAAAGATGTTGCCAAAAGCGATGCGGACATTGCCAACCCCAAAAAAATGGAGAACCCCAAGACGTGGGTACAGCGTGCCGAAAAGTTTGTAAGCGTGTACGACAAGGCTACTATGGGGGCAAGTCAGGGCATGCACAAGGCAATTTTTGCCACGCTGACCAAAAGTAAGACGACAGAAAAAGTGGGCGATACCGAATATGAAGTGCTGGTATTCCCAACCATAGACTTTTACTTTGACCAAAAAGACCAGCTGGCGCTGTGGAAAGAAAAAGAAACGGCCATCGAGCGACCGCTATCGCAGGCATACTTGGCATACCTCAAGGCTGTGGAGCTGGACGTTAAGGGCGCTCAAGCAAAAAAAATAAAGGAAGGGCTGACTACCCTTGCCGCCAAGCTGCGCACAGAAGGCGTGAATGTTTATACCGAAAATGACTACAAGTCGGCTCAGCAGTACTTTATCGAATCGGTAGAGGCCTCGCGCCACCCGCTGGTGGGAAAGCTCGATACGATTATTGCCTACTACGCCGGCGTGGTGTCGCTCAACGAAAACGTGCTTGACTACGACAACGCCATTCGCTACCTGACGCTGTGCATCGACAACGAGTACTTCGACGACGGCAGCGTGTACCCCAGCCTCGCCAAAGCATACGAAAGCAAGGGCGACAGCATTGCCCGAGAGCAAACGCTGACGGAAGGGTTTGTAAAGTTCCCAACCAATCAGGCGATTTTGATTGAGCTCATCAACCTTTACCTGAGCGCCGGTGAAAATGAAGACAAAGTTATTGCATACCTGAAAAAAGCGCAGGAAAACGAGCCGGGCAACGCAACGCTATACTTTGCCGAAGCTACGCTGTACGAAAAGCTCAAAAGACTTGACGACGCCGAGCGCATGTACATTAGAACCATAGAGGTAGATTCCACCAGCTACAACGGGTACTACAACTTGGGTGCGCTGTACTACAACAAGGCGGTAGAGTACATCAAGGAGTCGAGCGAAATTAAGGATTGGAGAAGCCCCCAAATTAAGGAGCTGAAGGAAAAAGCCAACGAAGAGTTTAAGCGGTCGCTAATACCTTTCAAAAAGGCTCACGAGCTGCAACCTAACGACAAGTCTGCGCTGGAGAACGTAAAGAATATCTACTTCCTCTTCCGCGACGAGAGCGGGGAAATGATGGACTTGTACAACTCCTACAACGAAAAATTTACCAAGCTGCGGGAAGGGAGCGACAAGTAACTTATATTTGTACACGGATTACACGGATTTTGTCCGCAGATTACACGGATTATAACGGAAAATATCCGTATAGTCCGTGTAATTCGTGGATAATAACTGCTTTCAATTTTCAACTTTCAACGCATGGTCAGAATAAAACCATTTGCGGCTATCCGGCCGCCAAGAGAACTTGCCAAAGAAGTAGCGTCGCGCCCGTATGATGTGCTCAGCTCGCAGGAGGCAAAGGCCGAAGCCAACGAAAAATCGCTGCTGCATATTATCAAACCCGAAATAGACTTTGAGCCGATTGCCGACGAGCACGACGAAAAAGTATATGCGAAAGGGGTTGAAAACTTCAAAAAATGGCGCAGCAACGGGTGGCTCGTGCGGGAGAGCAAAGAGCGATACTACGTGTACGCCCAGACTATGGGAGCGCGTACGCAGTACGGTTTGGTTGCCTGCTGCCACTTTGAGGACTACCTCAACGGCAAAATCAAAAAGCACGAGCTTACCCGCAGGGAAAAGGAGGACGACCGCATGGCGCACGTGCGGGCGCAGAACGCCAACCTTGAGCCGGTATTTTTTGCCTACCCCGCCGTGCCGGAAATGGACAGCATTGTGGCGAAGGTGACACAAGGTGCGCCGGAGTACGACTTTGTGGCTGCCGACGGCTTTGGGCATAAGCTCTGGGTCATCACCGACGACGCTGCGCGCGCGCGCATAACGCAGCTGTTTGAGGCCATGCCCGCCCTCTACGTCGCCGATGGACACCACCGGACAGCCGCCGCCGCAAGGGTAGGGCAGGAAAAAAAGTCGGCAAACCCCAACCACACGGGCAGCGAGGAATACTGCTACTTTTTGGCGGTCATTTTTCCGGACACGCAGCTCGCCATAATGGACTACAACCGCGTGGTGAAAGACTTGAACGGGCTTACGCCTGCCCGGCTGCTGCAACAATTGCAGGACGTGTTCACGGTGGAGGACAAGGGCGAAAGCGAGTACCGGCCGACAACGCTGCACAACTTTTCCATGTACTTGGCGGGACGCTGGTACTCGCTCACGGCAAAGCCCGGAACGTACAACGACGCCGACCCCATTGGAGCGCTCGACGTAACAATGTTGAGCCACTTTGTTTTGGATAGCATTTTTGGCATTAAAGACCTGAGAACAGATAAGCGCATTGACTTTGTGGGCGGTATTCGCGGCTTGGGAGAGCTCAAGCGGCGCGTGGACAGCGGCGAAATGGCGGCGGCATTTGCCCTTTACCCCGTTTCGATGAAGCAGCTCATAGCTATTGCCGATACGGGCAACATTATGCCGCCAAAAACAACGTGGTTTGAGCCCAAGCTCCGCAGCGGGCTGGTGATACACGAGCTGGAGTAAGCCGGAAATTTTTCCCCATGACCTTGCTCTCAAAAACGCTACGCACCGCATCCGTCGAAATTTGAGCTGAGAATGACTTTGTTGCGGCGAGAACTTGAGGAAAAAATTTAAATTCTGAATTGGCTGACGCCGCGTAGTCCCGCAGGGACTTTTTTATATAGTAATGTGCTCTCGTTGCAACAAAGTCTTTTTCAAATACAAAAATACACCAATAACTCTTTTTTTTCTATAGTTTACCGTTGCAACAAATTCAATACCAATTAAAAAATGAAAAACCTATTTTTATCGGCCATGCTTGCGCTGGCAGTACCGGCTGCGAAAGTTGTCGCTCAGGAGCAGAGCGAAAAAAACGTTATCACCTTTGAGGTGGGCGATTTTTTGGTAAGCACCCTGTCGGAGGGGCAGCAGCGCGGCAACGGCGACGTGCTGATTGGCGCTACGCCGGACATGCGGCAAAAGTACCTCCCAAAAGGCACGTACCCCAACGCGGTCAACGCATTTCTGGTGCGCACGCCGGACCAAACCGTGCTGATTGACGCCGGATTTGGGCGAAAGCTGTTCGACAACCTGCAATCGCTGGGGGTGAGCGTCGGGCAGGTCAACACAATACTCCTCACGCACATGCACGGCGACCATATTGGCGGGTTGCTGCGCGACGGCAAGGTTGCCTTTCCCAACGCCGTGCTCTACATATCGCAGGCGGAGCACGACTACTGGACAAGCGATAGCGCAATGCAGGCTGTGCCCGAAAACCGGCGAGGCGGGTTTCAGCAAGTGCGCAGGGTGGTTGCAGCCTACAAGGACAAGTTCCGCCTGTTTACGCCCGGCGAAGCGGCGGGAACGGATACGCCCGAGCTGTTCCCCGGCTTTTGGGGCATTGCAGCGTACGGGCATACGCCCGGACACACAGCGTACCTGCTCGAATCCGCAAGCTCCCGGCTGCTTATTTGGGGTGATTTGACCCACGCCATGAGCATCCAAATGCCGTGCCCGGAGGTGGCGGTAACCTACGATGTGGATTACAAAGCCGCCATCGAATCCCGACGACGCTTGCTTGAGTACGCTGCGAAAAACAAAATTCCGGCAGGCGGTATGCACATTGCGTATCCTTCCATCGGCAACGTGAAGGCAAGTAGCAAGGGCGGGTATGAGTTTGAAGAGTTTTGCACCTGCTTAGGGCTGTAGCGGCAAATTTTGCGCCGGCTCTCCGGTTTTCTTGGTCAGCTCCCCGCCGGAGCAAGTGTAGATGACGCTGCCGGCAACGGCGCAATGCTCCACGTTGGCGGCAACGAGGTTGGGCGGTTCGCTCCACGACAATAAGTTTTGCGCGTACAGATTTCCGCCGGAAAGGTAGTAGAGCTTGCTGCCCTGCACGTCAAACCACGTAACCTCCGGCACGGAGAAAAGGTGCAGCAACGCCCCAAACTTGTCAAACACGGCAATGCTTTTTCCCCCCAAGCTAACGAATACTTTTTCCTCGCGTTCTGCCATGCGGCTTACAGGTTGCTCGTCGTTATTTGTGTAAGCGTCGAGCGAGGCGACTTCGCGCAGGGTGTTGAGCGTAAAATCGAGGTGGAGCAGCTGCCTGCGGTAAGCGTCGGCTATCCACATGCCGTTGCCGGAGGAGCGGCATACGGCCACAGGCCGCAGCACGCCCGCATCGGGAAGAAAAACAGGGTTGCCGAGCGTAGAGAGCTTGCTATCGAGCAGCTGCAAGCGCAAAAAATCTTTACAAAAAAGAGAAATTTTGAACGGGTCGGAAGCGTCAATGCTTTCTATTCTCCCAAAGCTGCACGTGTAGCGTGCCAGCAGCTCCAGCTGTGCGCCGTACTTGGCAACGCCGTTTCCCGTAACAACGTAGCAGCAACCCTGCCTGTCGGCGGACAGCGCAGTTACCCCGCTTACCCTTACCGCCTGCCCAAGCGCACCCTGCAAAAGTAAAAAAGCTGCCGGAAAAACAGCCAACCGCGCTGTGTAGCCCGCTACCTGTAGCCTTACGTTCATGAATGTTGATGATTTACTTTGCAAAGGTATAGCTTTTCCGCTAAATATCAACTTTTGTGCAGCCGAAGCACGGAATAGTCTGTCCACGGATTACACGGATTACACGGATTACACGGATTTGCGCAACGAAGGGGTTTTTTTGAGAATAAGGGTTTAAAATTCAAAGATTATCTGCGTAACCCCTTATTTCCCCAAAGCCCCCTTAGTAGTAGAGCAAAAAGCACAACCCGCCACCCTTATTCCCTTATTATCAAATCGGCATTTTTGCACATTCCTGCGGAATGTGGTAAACCCAAAATACGCTTGCGAAATACGAACGCCGCGCACCCAAGCCCCAACGGGGCGTAATTCGTTTATTCCCGCAAATTGATTTCGCCCGTTGAGGTTTGGACGTGGGTGTATTGCATTTTCTTCGTAGGGCGTTGCCCTACGCTATTGATTTCGGGCTTTCAGCCCTTAACTTAACGACATTATGCTAAAGCATACGGTTAATAAAGTGTCGTCTCTGCGGGACTTTGCATAACATGAGTTATTTATTGGAAAAATATAGTATCTTTGCCGTGAAAAATTGGTAAATGTGGAGGAGTGTTTTTCGAGCATGAGCTTCATTGCGCACGAAAGCGATGGACAAATGCAACCATATTGCAGAAAAGGACGCTACCAAGCAGCGACAAAAAAGAGAGCCAACGGCGCCTACGGGATGTAGTAAACCCAAAATGCGCTTGCGAAAATTGTAATTATTTTGGAAGCGATATAATTTAATGGTAAATAATATTAATGATTTAATTATGAAATATCTAAATTGCACAGCAACATTGGCGGCGGCATGTATGCTACTTGCGGCAACGCCGGTCAAGTCTCCGGCGCAGAGAGAATTTTCGGCGGCAGGCTTCTACGAGCTGCCCGGCAGCGGGCGCGAGGTGTATAGCTTCAACGCAGGCTGGCGCTACCTCAAGGGCGACGCTCGGGGCGCAGAGCAGGTCGCCTTTGACGACGGACGCTGGGAGGCGGCGTGCCTCCCCCACACGGTGGAGCTCGTACCCGCCGAGGCGAGCGGTGGGCGCAACTATCAAGGCGTGGCGTGGTACCGCAAACGCTTTGCCATCGACAGGCGCTGGGAAGGGAAAAAAATTTTCCTCTACTTTGAGGCCGCTATGGGGCGGAGTAAAGTTTACGTCAACGGGCAGCTGGCTAAGGAGCATCTCGGCGGCTACCTGCCCTTCGGCGTAGAGCTTACCGGATTGGGCGCGGCGCCCGGCGACCTTTGTCTGGTGGCGGTGATGGTCGATAACAGCGACGACAAAACCTACCCGCCCGGCAAGCCGCAGTACACGCTCGACTTTGCCTACCACGGCGGCATTTACCGCGACGCTTTTTTGGTGGTAACCTCGCCCCTGCACATCACCGACCCCAGCTACACGGATAAGGTTGCCGGCGGAGGCGTGTTTGTGCAGTACGGAAACGTTACGCGCCGGCAGGCAGACCTGAGCGTGTCCACCGACGTTGCCAACGAGGGCGACAAGCCCCAGCGGTTTACGGTAGAAACCGTGCTCCGCGACAGCAGCGGCGCTGTGGCGGCCAAGTCAACCGCCACGCTCTTGCTCAAGGCGGGAGAACAGCAGCAGGTGCGGCAGGCGTTGAGCCTCAAAAATCCCCGCCTCTGGCTGCCCGAAACGCCCTACCTCTACCGCCTGCAATCGCGTATCGTGGTTGGGGGAAAAGCGGTGGACGGCGTGGTAACCCGCGTAGGCGTGCGCAAAGTAGAGCTGCGCGGGCGCGACGGGTTGTACCTCAACGGAGAGCCTTACGCGCCAAAGCTCATAGGCGTAAACCGGCATCAGGACTACGCCTACGTGGGTAACGCCATGCCAAATTCGCAGCATTGGCGCGACGCCAAAAAGCTCAAAGAGGCAGGCGTGAGCGTTATCCGCACGGCGCACTACCCGCAAGACCCCTCGTTCATGGACGCTTGTGACGAGCTGGGAATGTTCGTCATCGTGGCCACTCCGGGTTGGCAGTTCTGGCCTAAAAAGGACGCCGTATTCCCTCAGCGGGTGTACGCCGATATTCGCAGCATGGTGCGCCGCGACCGCAACCACGCCAGCCTGCTGATGTGGGAGCCGATACTCAACGAAACGCCATTCCCGACGGACTTTGCCCTCAAAGCGCTGCAAACGGCGCGCGAGGAGCAGCCGGGGTGCTTTTCCGCTGCCGACATAGGCTCTAACGGGGCAAAGGAGTACTACGACGTTGTGTATGGCTGGCCCGGCGATACCGCCAAAACGGACAAACCCGTTTTCACCCGCGAATTTGGCGACAACCCCGACGACTGGTACGCCCACAACGCCAGCCACCGCGCCTCGCGCAGCTGGGGCGAACGG
This sequence comes from Prevotellaceae bacterium, assembly GCA_031284065.1. Taxonomy (GTDB): domain Bacteria; phylum Bacteroidota; class Bacteroidia; order Bacteroidales; family UBA932; genus JAITMY01. The sequence goes on along the minus strand of JAITAP010000161.1, from coordinate 1,365 downwards.
CCGCAAGTGTTGCAGGCTATGCACCTGGCCAAAGCATACGGCGAAATGTACAACGCCCCGCGGCAGTTCATCGGAGGAGCCGTGTGGCACCCCTTCGACCACCAGCGAGGCTACCACCCGGACCCCTTCTGGGGCGGGTTTATGGATGCGTTCCGGCAGCCAAAGTACTCGTACTACGTTTATAAAAGTCAGGTAGCGCAGCCTGTGGTGTTCATAGCCCACGAGATTTCGCCCTTTTCCGACGCGGATGTGTTGGTGTTCACCAGCTGCGACTCGGTGCGGCTGATAATTTACGAGCGCGATACGCTGGTGCAAAAGGTGGAGCGAACGCCGCGCGGGATACCCAACCCGCCGGTGGTGTTCAAAAACGTGTACAACTTTTACGACATGCGCCTGATACCTTACGTTCAAAAAAAGTGGGAGAAAGTCTCGCTCGTAGCCGAAGGCATTGTTGACGGAAAGGTGGTGGCGCGGGAGAAAAAAATGCCTTCGCGCCGCTCCACAAAGCTGCAGCTGCGGTTGGACAACGAAGGGCAGCCGCTGGCGGCGGACGGCTCGGACTTTATCCCCGTAATAGCCGAAGTAACCGACGATATGGGCAACGTTCGCCGCTTGGCAAAGGAAAATATCCTTTTCACCGTAGAGGGCGAGGGCAGGATTATTGGCGGCAGCAGCATTGGCGCAAACCCACGCGCGGTGGAGTTCGGCTCTGCCCCCGTGCTGGTGCGCAGCACCGCCATACCCGGCAGGATTAAGCTCACGGCGCGGGCGCTCTACGAAGGCGAAAACACGCCAACCCCTGCCGTTATAGAGTGGGAGAGCGTTGCCCCAACCCTACAGCCCATTCGCGGCGAAGCGCCGGACGACAGCGCCGCTGCAACGGATAGCGTAGCCGCAGACGGAAAAACCTACCGGCGCAAGCTCGACGACAACGAGCGGCTGCGGCTGTTACAGGAGGTTAAGCAGGAGCAAACCATGTTTGGGGAGAAATTTGTAAAGTAGCGCGAACAGAAAATGGTAGAAAAGTTCATAAAATTTTGCCTCGTCGGTGGCTCGGGCATGGTGGTCGATTTTGGTGTTACTTTCGTCTGCAAGGAGCTGCTGAAGCTCAACAAGTACATCGCCAACGCGCTGGGCTTTATTGCGGCCGCCACCTCCAACTACACGCTCAACCGCCTCTGGACGTTCCACAGCCACAATAACATTACGGCGGAGTATGCCAAGTTCATTGGCGTCGCCATTCTCGGGCTGGGCATAAATAGCGCCGTAATCTATTTGCTTGTCGAAAAGCTGAGGCTGCACTTTTACTTCTCCAAGCTGCTTGCCATTGGGGTCGTTACCATCTGGAACTTCCTTATGAGCTAC
>JAITAP010000155.1 GCA_031284065.1 Prevotellaceae bacterium | reverse complement strand
CCGGCCCAACCCTGAAGTTGTTGCGCGAACGCTCCGTTTGTGCGCCCCAGTACTTGTCGGCGGGGACCTTCACCTCGCCCATCGTGTCTTTTTCGATACGAAATTCCATGTGATTTTTTTGATTTTTAGATAACTCTATTACTACGTTTGTTTTTTTAGTTTTTGCTCAACACACTCCAATTACCAAATTAGAGATTACGTCGAAGTTGTTTTACTTTAAGTTCAATTAATCCTTACAAGTTAACAGATACGTCATTATGGCAAACCATAATCTCTGTACTTTTTTATATTGAACTTAACCTGTTACTTTCCACAATGTTCCACAAATCAGTTGTTGTAACCAGATGGCTGTACCCTTTTTGACGCAGTCCGTTGGCTAATTTCTTATCGCCTGTCCATAGCCAACCGTCTAAATGTATGGCAATAGCTACAAAAGCAAAATCGTCGAAATCAATGCCTGACACCCACTCTCGCGCTTCGGTCATGATGGGTGTAGGCAACAATTCTTCGTCAATAAAGAAAATACGGCTTTCAACAAGACTTATCAACTCAAACAAATCGTCATTATTCAATCCTGAATATTGCCGGATTTTGTCTATATGGCGGTAGATTTCCTTTTGTAGATATTTACAGCTGTAAAGCTCAATTTCATCTCGCGTATCCAGCAACAATCTACCGATACGGCTGTCGGCATTGAGCAGGGCGCTGAATACAATGTTAGTATCAACGATAATCTTCATCGCCGAGGCTATTTTTTGAATTTGTCGGCGTTTTGCTCCCACCACCTGCGGTTAACTTCACGCGACAGCTTATCTACCTCAGATTGGGCAATGCGGCGGTTTGCCGTCAGCTCCTTGTAGCGCAGGTAGTCCATTATGTCCTGCATTTGCTCCGTATCCGCCGTGAGTGGAAACCGAATAACAAATTCGTCGGTTGTTCTTTCTATTACCATGATGCTTATGCTTACTATCTTCTCAAAGATAAATAAAAATCCCGATACGACCTCCCTGCGCTGGGGCAAGGTTCTACCTTGTCCTCCAATGTCCGTACAAGCGCTACCTGATACGTAGCGGATGCGAGGCCGCGACCCCTTGCTCGCGCCGTGTAACATGCGGCACAGGTAGCCAAATTCCACCTCACGCTGCAACTCCTTAGTTACGAATTTACGCTACAAAGATAGGAAAAATCTCTGCGAAATCTTAAGAAATGCACGCCGCGTAGCGATATTCCCAATTCCTAATTGACCGAAGTGATGGCGACCATGTTTATGATGTCGCGCACGGAGCATTCGTCGGGCAGAATGTGCACGGGTTTTTCCAGCCCCAGGATAAACGGGCCTATCAGCTCGTACCCGCTCAGCTCCTTCACAAAGAGGGGGACAATGTTCCCCGAGCTCAGGCAGGGGAACACGAAGCAGTTGACCTCCGCGTCGCGCAGCTTGTTGAAGGGGAATTTTTCCATTCGCAGCTTCCCGTTGAAGGCGTAGTTTGCCTGAATTTCGCCGTCCACCAGCATGTCGGGGTATTTGTTGTGCAGCATTTCCACAGCGCGGCTCACGCGCTTGGCGCTACCCTCCTGCACCACGCCAAAGCTGGAGTACGAGAGTAGGGCAATGTGCGGCTCTATGCCGAATTTTTTGACTGCCTCGCAGAGCAGCTCCGTTGTTTTTACGAGCGCCGTAGAGTCGGGCGACTTGATGGCGCAGTCGGCAAGGAAGAGCGGCCCCCGCTTGGTCATTACGATGAACATGCCCGCCACGTGGTTATCGTCCTCGTAGGCGCTGATGACCTGCCGCACGGTTTTGAACTTTTTGCCGTAGTCGCTGGAGAAGGCGGTGAGCATAGCGTCGGCGTCGCCGGATTCTACCATCATCAGCCCAAACATATCGTTGTTCTCCATTTTCTTAACGGCGTACTGGTAGGGCATGCCCTTTCGCTGCCGCTTCTCAAACAGCAGCTTCGCGTAGAGCTCGCGGCGTTCCTTTTCTTCTTCGCCGTAAAAGCGTATTATCTCCGCGTCGGAGAGGTCGAGGTGGTTGTCGGCGCACAGCTGGGCAATTTTTTCCTTGCTGCCCAGCAGCACCGGCCGCGCCAGCTTGTCGTTGAGCAGGTTCTGCGCAGCCTGCAATATCTTGAGGTTTTCGCCGTTGGGGAACACAACGCGGCGGGGCTTTTCCTTTGCCTTTATGGTCATGTTGTTCATAAAGTCGCTGCTGTGCCCCATGCGGCGTTGCAGCTCAAACGAGTATGCGTCCCAGTTGTCGATGCTGCGCCGCGCCACGCCCGATTCGATGGCAGCCTTTGCCACCGCAACCGATATGCGCGAAATCAGGCGCGGGTCCATTGGCTTGGGGATAAGGTAGTCAGCGCCGAACGTCAGGCGGGTGTTGCCGTAGGCGGAGCTTACGCTTTCGGGAACAGGCTCTTTGGCCAGCGCCGCCAGCGCTTTCACGGCGGCAATCTTCATCTCTTCGTTGATGGATTTGGCGTGCACGTCGAGCGCACCGCGAAAGATGAACGGAAATCCCAGCACGTTGTTTACCTGATTGGGGTAGTCGGAGCGGCCGGTGGCAAAGATAAGGTCGGGGCGCGAGGCGGTGGCGTCCTCGTATGAAATTTCGGGGGTGGGGTTTGCCAGCGCAAACACAATGGGGTTTTGCGCCATAGAGCGAATCATTTCCCCGCTCAGAATATTCCCTTTGGACAAGCCCAAAAACATGTCGGCGCCTGCCATTGCCTCCTCGAGCGTGCTGATGCTGCGCGTGGTGGCAAACTCCTTTTTCATTTCGTTGAGGTCGGTGCGCTTGGTGGTCAGCACGCCTTTGCTGTCGAGCATCACCAGATTTTCGCGCTTCACGCCGAGCGAAATGTAGAGCTTGGAGCAGGCTGTTGCCGAAGCTCCCGCGCCGTTCACCACAATGCGTATTTCGCTCAGCTTTTTTCCGGTAACCTCCACCGCGTTCAGCAGCGCGGCGCTCGATATGATGGCCGTGCCGTGCTGGTCGTCGTGCATGACGGGAATGTCGAGCTCCCGCTTGAGGCGTTCCTCTATCTCGAAGCACTCCGGCGCTTTGATGTCCTCAAGGTTAATGCCGCCAAAGGTAGGCGATATTAGCTTTACGGTTTCTATGAATTTTTCCGTGTCCTTTGTGTCTATTTCGATATCGAAAACGTCCACGTCGGCAAAGATTTTGAAGAGTAAGCCCTTGCCCTCCATCACCGGTTTGCCGGCAATAGCGCCTATGTCGCCCAGGCCGAGCACCGCAGTGCCGTTGGAGATAACGGCCACAAGGTTGCCCTTCACCGTATATTTATAGGCGTCGGCGGCGTTGTCGGCAATTGCGAGGCACGGCTCGGCCACGCCGGGCGAGTACGCCAGCGACAGGTCAACCTGCGTGCTGTATGGTTTGGTGGGAACGACTTCGATTTTTCCGGGGCGACCGTCGGCATGGTAGCTCAACGCCGCATCTTTTTTTATTTTACTCATTTTTTTTAAATTTAATTTAAAGTTTTTTGCCCATAGGTTTACGAACCTGCAAAGGTAATGATTTTTTTACAACGGCAGCGGGAGGGCAAGAAAATTTTACTCGCTAAAGTAAACCCTGTTTACCCTTGTAGAGATACGGGTGAAGATTTCGTAGGGGATGGTGCCGAGCTTTTCGGCAAGCGAGGTTACGGCAGGGTTTTCGCCAAAGACGGTAACTTCGTCGCCCTCGCGCACCGCGAGGCCGGTAACGTCCGCCATGCACATGTCCATGCAGATGTTGCCAATGAAAGGCGCAAGTTTGCCGTTGACGAGTACGCTGCCCGCGCCGTTGCCCAGCAAGCGGTTAAGCCCGTCGGCGTAGCCAACGGGGATAACGGCAATCGTTTTGTCCTCATCCGCTGTTCCCTTTCGCCCGTAGCCCACCGTGTCGCCTGCCGGCACATGCTTTACCTGCACAACGGTGCTCTTGAGGACGCTCACGGTGCGCATGTTGCCGGGCTTGGTCGCGCTTGCGCCGTAAAGCGAAATGCCCAGCCGCACCATGTCGAGCTGCGCCTCCGGAAAGCGTTCCACGCCCGCCGAGTTTGCCAAATGCCGCAGCGTTTTGTAGCCCAGCTCCTCCTCTACCCTTTTGCTCATGGCGTTGAACAGCGCGATTTGCGCGCGGGTAAAGTCGTCGTGCTGCGGCTCGTCGGCGGCGGCGAGGTGCGAAAAGATGCTTGCCACCTTGAGGTTTCGGAAGCGCGGCAGGCACAGCAGCAGCTCGTCCAGCTCCTCCGCAACGAAGCCCAGGCGGTGCATCCCCGTGTCCAGCTTAAGGTGAATGTTGCACATTCCCTCGCCGGAGCGCAGCACGGCTTCGCTGTACCGTTGCAGCATTGGCAGGTTGTATATTTCGGGTTCGAGCCGGTACTCCAGCATTTGCTCAAACGTGCCGGGCTCCGGATTTAGCACAATGACAGGCATGGAAATTCCCGCCCGCCGCAGCTGCACGCCCTCGTCGGCAAAGGCAACGCCCAGGTAATCTACGCGCTGGTGCTGTAGCAGCCGCGCCACCTCGCTTAGCCCCGCGCCGTAGGCGTTTGCCTTGACCATGGCAAGCGTTTTTACGCCTTTTGCCAGCGTTGCCCGCAGCGCGTTGAGGTTGTCGGTGAGCGCCGTGAGGTTGACCTCCAGCGTGGTGAGGTGCGTTTTTTGCGCCAGCTGCCGCGAAATCTGCTCAAGCAAAAAGTTGCGGCTTCCCTTGATGAGTATGGCTTCATCCTTAAACGTGTTGCGGTCGAATTGCCGCAGAAAGTGTCCCGTAGAGGAAAAGTGCAGCACATCGCAGGTGAACTTGTCGAGGTGCTTGCCTATCTGCGTGCCGATGGCAATCAGGCGCGACACGCCGTGCTCGCGCAGCAGCTCCGCCACCTCGCCGTAGAGCCGCCAACCCTCCTTGCCGCTTTGCTCAATGTCGGAGAGTATAACCGTGCACCGGCGACGCTTGCCGAAGCCCGACAAAAAATCCAGCGCAATGCGAAGCGAGGCTACATCGGCGTTGTATGCGTCGTTGATGACGGTGCAGCCGTTAACGCCCTCGTGCAGCTCAAGCCGCATGGCAATGGGCGCGAGGTGCGCCACGTTGCCCGCCACGTTTTCCTCGTTTACGTGCAGCGAGGGGAAGAGCTGCGCAAGGAGCATGCACGCCGCAAAGCTTTGCAGCGCATTCTCCGTTGAGGCCGCATCGGTAAAGGGAATGTTGAGCGCGAACCGCTTTTTGGAGGCCGCCACCTCCACCGTTACGCAGGTCGCGGCGTCGCTCTTTTCGGCGGAAATAACGCGCACATCCGCCCCGCCGCCGCTGCCCCAGCAAAAGAGGCGTTTCTGCGCCAGCGTCGCCGTAGCGCGAATGGCAGTGTGCACCTCGTAGTGGTCGGAGCAGTAAACAATGGCTTCGGCGTTGGCGCACAGGCGCAGCTTTTCGCGCAGCTTCTGTTCGCGCGTGGCAAATCCCTCCTGATGCGCTTCGCCAAGGTTGGTAAACACCACCACGTCGGGGCGGAGGATATTCTCCAGCCGCTCCATCTCGCCCGGCAGCGAAATGCCCGCCTCAAAAATCCCCAGCTCCGCCTCCTCGCCCATGCGCCACACCGACAGCGGAACGCCCACCTGCGAGTTGTAGCTCTTGGGGCTGCGGGCTAACCGCAGCTGCGTGGAGAGCAGCTGCGCAATCCACTCCTTAACCACCGTTTTTCCGTTGCTTCCGGCTATCGCTACCACCGGGTAGGTGTGCAGCCGTCGGTGGCGGGCTGCCAACGCCTGTAGCGCACGCAGCGTATCGTCAACGGTGATGAACGACGCCAACGGGTAGCGGCTCGCGTTAACGCTTTCGCTCACCACAAAGGCGCGAACGCCCCGCGCGTAAAGCTCGGCAAGGTAGAGGTGGCCGTTGTGACGCTCCCCAACAAGGGCAAAAAACAGCGCCCTGTCCGGGTAAAACGTGCTGCGGCTATCCGTTACAATATCGGCAACAACGGACGTACCTTTGCCTACAAGCGTTCCGTGCATAATTTCGGCAACAGCCGAGAGGGTATAGGTTTTCAAAATCATCTGCAATATTTTACCGCAAAGTTAGTGAGAATATTTGATTGGGGAAATTTTGCAGGCGGCAATACGTATGATTGAGGGCGCTGTTATGCCCGCTGCCGAAATCGCTCATGAGCTCGCTTTGCTCAGCTTGAAACGCTAAGCTTCAATAACATTACTTTACGCGGGTACAGTATTCAAAATTTAGGGCGACGAAAATGTAGCAAATTCAAGAGATTTTCACTACTTTTGTTCCCTGTCAGCCATAATAACGTTATGCGACATTCTTACTAACATAGTTTTTTTTGATGTGTGCAAGACAACTTGATTACCTCAAATTATTTGCCACACATACATGTATATGCACATACATACATGGTATAACAAAAAAACTTCTTCAGGAAGTTTGCGCGTAGCCGCCACACGTTTTTTTCGTGTGCGGTTGTGTTGTGCCTGTCGGCTCGGCGTTTTTGGAATGGCTGCGCCTGCCAAGAGCGGCATTGCTACGCGCCAAAACGCCGCTGCCGCCCCTGCCCGCCAAAATCCGGAAGTGAATTTTTATAAATAGTCTTTAATATATGAAAAACATCATTCGCCTATTCATTAATCACGTTCCTCGCAAATGGCTACAGCTTGTTGCTCATTTTATCATACCCATCGTCGGTATTTTCTACGCGGGGCGCAAGGTACAATGTCCGATATGCCGCCATTCGTATCGAAAATTTATGCCCTACGGGTATGTGCACTCTCGCGAAAATGCGCTGTGCCCGAGCTGCCTGTCGCTGGAGCGCCACCGGTTAATGTGGCTGTACTTGAAGAACAAAACCGACTTCTTTAGCAAGCGTTACCGCTTGCTGCACATAGCGCCTGAAAGATGCTTTATCCGCAGCTTCAAAAAGCTACTTGGCGACGAATACGTTACGGCAGACCTCGAAAGCCCTTGGGCAACAATAAAAATGGATGTGCAGAATATCCCATGCGGCGAAAATGAATTTGATGTTATTTTCTGCAACCATTTGCTGGAGCATGTGGCGGACGACCGGCAGGCAATGCGGGAAATGTTTCGCGTGCTGCGCCCAGGCGGGTGGGGTATCATGCTGTCGCCCGTTACCGCTGGGAAAAAAGAAACTTACGAAGACCCGTCCATCACTTCCCCAAAAGAACGCCTCAAAGCATACGGGCAAAGCGACCACCTGAGGGAGTACGGCGAAGACTACCCCAACCGGCTTGCCGAAGCCGGCTTCAAAGTGCAAACGGTGGACTACGCAAAAGAGCTGCCGGAAACGGAAGTTTGCGCCTCCGGCTTGCGCTCCGAAAAAATTTATGTGGTGAAAAAGTAAGCGTTGATGCGCTCTTGCAACAATTATGGATAGCTTTTCAACTTCTACCGAAGCCCATTTCGTACACCGCTATTTACACCTCGCCGCTTCAGCAAGATAATGCTGCCTGTAGTTAGCAGCGGCTAATCTTTTGCAGAAAGCCGCTGCGCGGCGTTGAGAGAGAGTTACTCCCACGCCTTTTCGCTCACCGTTTCTATGGTTTGGTTGCCGTGCGCCTTGGCGAGGTCGGCGAGGTACTCGGTGAGCGCCTCGTGCTTGCCGCGGTGAATGGCTATGCGGCCGGAGCTGGTGAATTGCTGCACGCCGCAGGCGCTGTCCAGCCGCCGAAACAGCTCCACTATTTCGTGCTTGTAGCCGGTGAGCTCAATGGCGGTGAAGTCGGGGGTAACCTCCAAAATCCGCGCGGCGTGCGTGCGGACAATCTCCTCCACCCGCTTATCCTCCAGCAACGCCTGCGTGGCCACCTTGTACAGCGCGAGCTCCTGATATACGATTTGCTCGTTGGTGTGGTAAAACGTCATCATCACCTCTACCAGCTTGGCTATCTGGTTTACAATTTTTTCGGCCTGCTCTTTCGAGGTGTTCACCACAATGGTAAACTTGTGTACCCCCTTGAGCGCCGACGCCGATACGGTGAGGCTCTCAATGTTAATGTGTCGGCGGGTAAAAATAATCGTTATGCGGTTGAGCAAGCCAACGGCGTTCTCTGTGAATGCGGTGATGGTATATTCCTGTTCCATGTCGTTTTATGTTTGGATGTCGTTTCTGTTAACGGGTTACTCAAATCTGATGCTCTCCAGCGGCGCGCCGGCGGGAATCATCGGGAAGACGTTGCCTTCGGGCTGCACGGCGACTTCGAGCAGGTACGCGCCTTTGTGCGCAAACATTTCGTCAACGGCTTCGCCCAGCGTTGCCCTTTCCGACACGCGCCTGCTGCGAATACCGTACGCCTCGGCGAGCTTCACAAAATCGGGGTTGACCATCGGCGTGGCAACGTAGCGCTTGTCGTAAAACAGCTCCTGCCACTGCCGCACCATGCCCAGAAAGCTGTTGTTGAGCAGCACAATTTTCACGCCAATGCTCTCCTGCATGATAGTACCCAGCTCCTGAATGGTCATTTGTATGCCGCCGTCGCCGACAAAGAGTACCACCTCGCGCTCCGGCGCCGCCACCTTTGCGCCGATGGCCGCAGGCAGGCCAAAGCCCATAGTGCCCAAGCCGCCCGATGTAACGGTTGAGCGCGGCTGCGTCACCTCAAAGTAGCGTGCCGCCATCATTTGCTGCTGGCCAACGTCGGTTGCCAAAATAGCCTTGCCGCCCGCCTTTTCGCTGATTTTGCCGATAGCTTCGCCCATGGTGATAGCGCCCTCGCCGGGGTGCAGCTGCGGCGTGATGACCTTGCCAAGCTCATGCTCGGCGTATGGCTTGAACGAATTTATCCAGCCGGTATGCCGGGCTTCGGAAACGGCCTGCGTCAGCTGCGGAAGGCTCTCCTTGAGGTTGGCCAGCACCGGAAAGTCGGCCTTGATGTTTTTGTTGATTTCCGCCCTGTCGATTTCCAGATGGATTACCTTTGCCTGCTTAGCGTAAACGCTCGTATCGCTTGTTATGCGGTCATCGAAGCGCATACCGATGGCGATAAGCACGTCGCACTCGTTGGTTTTTTTGTTGGGCGCGTAGCCGCCGTGCATACCCAGCATCCCCATGTTGAGCGGGTGGTCGGCGGGCACAACCGATTTCCCCAGCAGCGTCCAGCCGAAGGGAATATCGGCTTTTTCCAGAAACGCCACCAGCTCCTTTCCGGCGTTTGCCAGCTCCACGCCTTGCCCCACCAGCGCAAACGGCTTCTCCGCCCCGTTGACGGCCGCCGCCGCCGCCGCCACTTCGTTCCCGTTCACCTGCGGCGTGGGGACGTAGCTGCGGATAAAGCTGCATTTTTGGTAGTGAAAATCGCACTCGCCTACCTGCGCATTTTTGGTAAAATCCACCACCACCGGCCCCGGGCGGCCGCTGCGGGCTATGTAAAACGCTTTTGCCATGATTTGCGGCACTTCTTCTGCGGTGGTAATTTGGTAGTTCCACTTGGTGATGGGCATGGAGATACCGATGAAGTCCGTTTCCTGAAAGGCGTCGGTGCCCAGAAACGACGCGCCCACCTGCCCCACAACGCACACCAGCGGGGTAGAATCGACCATCGCGTCGGCAAGCCCTGTGGTGAGGTTGGTTGCGCCGGGCCCGCTGGTGGCAAACACCACGCCCGTTCGTCCGCTCACCCGCGCGTAGCCCTGCGCGGCGTGCACCGCGCCCTGCTCGTGCCGCGTAAGGATGTGCCGCAGCCGGTTGGCGTAGTAGTACATTTTATCGTACACGGGTATGATGGTACCCCCCGGATACCCAAAAATCGTGTCAACATTCTCTTCTATCAGCGAAAGCAAAAGCGCCTCGCCTCCGGTTATTTTTTCCATTGAATT
>JAITAP010000132.1 GCA_031284065.1 Prevotellaceae bacterium | reverse complement strand
GGAAGTATGAAAAATATGCGCTCCGTACTTATGCACATTTATTCCTTCCACGTTTTCGCAGTAGATATTACCTCCCAAATGCGGCCGTTTGTCTATTACCAAACATTTTTTTCCTTGCTGACGGGCTTTGCAGGCGAAGGTTGCTCCGTAAAGTCCGGCGCCGACTATTAGATAATCATATTTTTTATTCATCTACCTTTTGTAATTTCATATCATTAACGCTCATCTGCAATATTAAGCATTGGTCGCGCTTAGAAGGTTTTGGTAATCAAAGCTAAGCATACTTTACACATAAATTCTACGCTGTAATTACCCAAAGCTGACGACAAAATTACATGAAAAACCTCGATTTTCCAAGCGCGTGAGAATAAAAATCAAAAACACAGGGAGTTTCGGTTTACCGTACGGCGTTCGGATTGCTACTTGCATAATTTTTCGCGATGTTTAGGATGCCTCTACAAGCTCCATCCTTTTTAGCTTGTTTTTTGACCTTGCTTTTGAGAAGTTTGCAGCAAATATCCGCGCTTCAAGCGAAGCCCCGCTACTATTGCGGTACGCGCAAACAGCGATGAGGTAGCTGCCTTTGCGAAGTATTCACTTTTTACCGTAACTATCTTTAACGGAATAGTAGTACCAATTGCACGGCTATCGCCTTACCTTTGTGCCGCAAAATTATTGACTGCACCGATGTTAGTGAACGTCCGGCGCAAATTGTGTAAACATAAAGTATAATTCATGCAGTATAACCCGCAAACGTTGCAGCAAATGCTGCAACAAAGCGTAAAGAAGTATGGCGACCGTCGCTGTTTTTCTTTTGTTGACGGCCAACCCATTACCTACGCAGAGTTGGGCGAGAAAGTTGGCGAAATTCAGCGGCAGCTCTCCTCTTTTTCTATCAAACCCGGCGACAAGGTTGCTATTTTAGGTCATAACATGCCCAACTGGGGCGCGGCGTACATGGCAATTACCGCTATGGGTGCTGTAGTAGTGCCGCTGCTGCCCGACTTTTCGAAAGTTGAAATCGAAAACGTGCTCAACCACTCCGACAGCAAGGCGATATTCGCTTCAAAGCGCCTGTGCTCTAAGCTCGACGAGATAAATATTCCCAGCGTTGCCACGCACATTCTGCTGGATACGCTCACCGTGTACCGGTCGAGCGCAGCGCCGTGCACGGCTACTCCCGAGCCGCACACCGTAAAGCCGGGCGATTTGGCAGCCATCATCTACACATCGGGGACAACCGGCAAGAACAAAGGCGTGATGCTGACGCACCGCAACCTTATCTCGCAGCTCGAAATGGTGCACAACTTGCAGCCGGTAAACGAGGAAGACGTTTTCCTGTCGCTGCTGCCGCTGCCGCACACTTACGAAAACAGCCTCGGGCTGCTCACACCGCTGCTCTGCGGAGCGTCGGTGTACTACCTCGACAAAGCGCCTACGCCAAGCGTGCTGCTCCCTGCGGTAGAAAAAATACGCCCTACCTACATGCTCACCGTACCCATGATTATCGAAAAAATATTCAGGGGAAAAATACTGCCGCAGCTCAAAGCCAACAAGGTGATGCGCATTTTATACTCCATTCCGCCGCTGCGTAAGCTCATGCACCGCAAGGCTGCCCGCACGCTCTACCAAACCTTTGGCGGCAGGCTCAAGTTTTTTGGCATTGGCGGCGCCAAGCTTGACCCTATTGTGGAAAAATTCCTGATAGAGGGCAAGGTTTTTCCGTACGCCATTGGCTACGGGCTTACCGAAACCGCCCCGCTCATTGCCGGCGCAACTCCCGACAGGGTGAGGCACCAGTCCACCGGACCGGTGCTGAACGGCGTAACAATGAAGCTGCACAAGCTGAGCAGCAAAGCCAAAGAGGGCGAAATATGGGTCAAAGGGCCCAACGTTATGGCGGGGTACTACAAAGACCAGACGCTCACCTCTGAGGTTTTCAGCAGCGACGGCTGGTTCAAAACCGGCGACTTGGGCGCGTTTGACAGCGAGGGAAACCTCTACATCAAAGGTCGCCTGAAGAATATGATTCTGGGCGCAAGCGGCGAAAATATTTACCCCGAAGAAATAGAATCGGTCATCAACAACTTCAGGTATGTACGCGATTCGCTGGTGGTGGAGCAAAAAGGGCGGCTGATAGCTATGGTACGCTTCAACCCCGAAGAGCTTGAGCAGAAGCTGCGCGAGCTGTGCACGGAAGCCGAATACTACGTGGAGCAGCTGAAGGCCGAGCTGAAAGCTTACGTCAACTCTCAGGTAAACCGCTTTTCGCAAATATCCGTAGTGGTAGCCCTCCCGTCGGATTTTGAAAAAACTTCAACCCTCAAAATCAAGCGCTACCTGTACATGACCCAAAAGTAGATTGTCCACGAATTTTCATTGACTAATTGTCCACGAGTTACACGAATTTCCACGAATTAATTTTCCCCCTATAAATCCGTGAAAATCCGTGTAATTCGTGGACAATGATTTTTCCTTTATAAATTCGTGGACAATAACTAATTCGCGAACAAATTTATTCAGCGCTGAAAACAGAAAACGCAAATACTAAGAGCAACATTTACCCCGCTACGTTTGAGGCTAAGCTGGGCTTTGACGCCATCCGCGCAATGGTCGCGGGCAGGTGCTCCACCGAGCGCGCCCGCGAAATGCTTGCCGAAACGGCTTTTTGCACCCAGCTTGAGGAGGTGTGCGAGCTGCTGGAGCAAACGGCGGAAATGCAGGAGATATGCACGCTTGACGCTACGTTCCCGCAAAGCGGATACGTGGACGTGCTGCACTTCTTGGGCAAAGTCGGCGTTGATAACGCATACCTCGACGAGCCGGAGCTGGTAACGCTTGCGCAAATGGTTGACACGGCAGGCGGCATTGCGACATTCTTTACGCGAAATGCCGACGCTTTGCCCCGCGCCGCAGACGGCGTAGCCGCTCGCAAGGCCGACCGCTACCCGCGCTTGGCGGGCATGGCGCAGGCGTTGCAAACGTTAGCGCCGGTGAGCAAGGGTATTGCCAACCTCATTGACAAGTTTGGGCGGGTGAAGGACAGCGCCTCGCCCGAGCTGGCGCTCCTGCGCCGGCAAATGGTGGAGGTGCAGCAGCTGGTGGGGCGGCGTATGCAGGCAATCCTCCGCAAGGCGCAGGCCGACGGCTACGCAGACGAAGGCGCAGAGGTGAGCCTGCGCGACGGAAGGGCGGTTATCCCCGTGAGCGCAAGCTGCAAGCGCAAGGTGGCGGGGATGGTGCTGGACGAATCTGCCACCGGAAAAACATCGTTCATTGAGCCTGCCGAAGTGGTGGAGCTCAACAACCGCCTGCGCGAACTCGGCTTTGCCGAAAAGCGCGAGGTGATGAAAATCCTCATCGCCTTTACCGTTTTTCTTCGCCCTTTCCTGCCGCAGCTGGCGCAGGCCGCCGAGCTGGTGGCGCGTATCGACTTTATCAGAGCTAAGGCGCTCTTTGCAAACAGCGTTGGCGGGGTAAAGCCTGCGCTGACGGACGGGCAAGCTGTCGGCTGGCGCGGCGCGCGGCATCCGCTCCTCGAGGCGGCGCTGAAAAAGGAAGGGAAAAGTATCGTGCCGCTCGACCTGCACCTCACGCCGGAAAAGCATATCCTGCTCATATCGGGGCCAAACGCCGGCGGAAAATCGGTGTGCATCAAAACCGCCGGACTACTGCAATACATGCTGCAATGCGGCTTCCCCATTCCGGTTGGGGAGGATTCGGAGGCGGGGATTTTCGACGCCATCTTTATTGACATAGGCGACGAGCAGTCACTCGAAAACGACCTGAGCACCTACAGCTCGCACCTGCAAAGCATGAAGTACTTCCTGCGCCACGCCAACGCGCGGACGCTCGCGCTCATCGACGAGTTCGGTACGGGGACAGAGCCTCAGCTGGGCGGCGCTATTGCCGAGGCAACGCTGGGTGCGCTGACCGAAAGCAAAACCTTTGGCATTATCACTACCCACTACGCCAACCTGAAGTACTTTGCAAGCAATACCCCCGGCATACAAAACGGCGCAATGCTTTTTGACGTGCAAAAAATTGAGCCTCTGTTCCGGCTGGAGTACGGCGCACCCGGCAGCTCCTTTGCCTTTGAGATAGCCCAAAAAATCGGGCTGCCCGGCGAGGTGATTGACAAGGCTCGCACGCTGCTGGGCGACAAGCACGCAGACTTCGACAAGAGCCTGCGCAGCATTGCCCGCGACCGCCGCTACTGGGAGGAGAAGCGCACGCGCGTCAGGCTTGCGGACAAGCGGCTGGAGGAGCTGACGGCGCGCTGCGAGCGCGACCTCGCGCAGCTGCAAGGCGAGCGAAAGCGCATCATTCAGGAGGCAAGGGAGGAGGCGAAAAAGCTGCTAAGCGAGGCGAACCGGAAGATTGAGAACACCATTCGCAGCATAAAGGAGGCGCAGGCCGACAAGGAAAAAACGCGCGAGGCGCGTACGCTTCTCCAAGCTTTTGCCCAAGACGTGGCAACGCCTGCTGCGGACGAAAACGGCGCAGCCATTACCCGCAAAATGGAGCGACTTAAGGAGCAACAGCAACGGCGAAGCGAGGAAAAGGCGCGGCGCGGCGAGCATGACCCGGACGCTGACCCGAATACGGACGACCTCAACCCGAGCGAAGCCGGGCTGTCCGTTGGCGGCGCGGCGCGTATTGCCGGGCAAAACGTGGCGGGAGAAATCGTGAAAATTAACGACAACGGCTCGGTTGTGCTGGCGGTGGGGAACATATACACCACCGTTGCGGCGGACAAGCTGGAGCCAACGAGCCGCAGCCTCGCCCGCAGCATGGCGCGGCGCAGCGGCACAGGCGGCTCCAGCCTCTCGGTAGAGCGGCTCAACTTCAAACCCGCCATCGACGTGCGCGGCTTGAGGGTGGACGAGGCGTTGAGGGAGGTAGAGGAGCTTATCGACAAGGCGATGATGTTTGGCGTGGGCGAGGTGCGCATCCTGCACGGCAAGGGAACGGGAGCGCTCAAGGAGCAGATACGCCGCTACCTCAAACGCCTCCCCGGCATTGCCGCCGTAGAGGACGAAGACGTGCAGCAAGGCGGGGCGGGGGTGAGCGTGGTGAGGATGAATTAGAAATTAAGAATTACGGCACGTCCTGAAAAAAGGGGGAACAACCACACATTCTACCAGTACTCCGTCTCCGGCACGGTGCAAGCACCGCCACCGTCCTTTACCGAATTTACCCACGCTACGCAAGCCACGAAATTTTAATCAGCTATTTTTTCTGCCCGCGAATTACGCGAATTATATTGCGATTGGCTGCGCCGAGCTCTGCTTTGCGACGGCCAAGAGATTTGGGAAAATAAGGGTTTGTGGCTCCCTTAGCAACGCCGGCTGCATCCCCCGATACATTCGCCCTATTTTTTTACTCAGCTTCGCAAAGGCGTTTTGGCAAATCGTGATTATTTTTTGGAGATTATATAAATTTCTATCCGCTATTGGCTTGCAAAGAAAACTTTGAAAGTTTACGATACTGTGGATACTCCCATGCAAGCCGGAGGTGTGCCGCTTTCGGCGCGTTTGTTCGTAATTTTTAACAGCGTCTCTTGGAAGATTGGTGTATATTTGTGCTTTTAAAAGCCATAATAAAAATGAAACGATTAGTTTTTGTAACGTTGTCGGCGGTAATGCTGTCTTCGTGCTCGTACTACAACAAGCCCGTAACCATGCAGGAAAAGGTTGACGCTGCGTGGGCGCAGGTGCAAAACCAGTATCAGCGACGCGCTGACTTAATCCCCAATCTGGTGGAAACCGTGAAAGGTTACGCCAAGCACGAATCGCAAACGCTGGAGGGCGTGATTGAAGCGCGCGCGCGGGCAACGCAGGTGGTCATCAGCCCCGAAAAGCTGGACGAAGCCTCCATCAAAAAATTTCAGGCCGCGCAGAGCGAGGTCAGCTCGGCGCTGGGAAGGCTGATGGCGATAGCCGAAAATTATCCCGACCTCAAGGCCAACCAAAACTTTTTGGAGCTGCAAGCGCAGCTGGAGGGAACGGAGAACAGAATTGCGGTGGAGCGTCGCAACTTCAACGACGCTACGCGCGAGTACAACGCCTACATTCGCCGCTTCCCAAACAACATTTTTGCAGGCATGTTCGGATTTGAAAAGAAGGCTTACTTTGAGGCTGAGCCGGGCGCAGAAAAAGCGCCTGAGGTAAAATTCTAACGTGCCGATGATGAGAATATGGAGTTTTTTAGCGGCGTTGCTTATCGCCGGTGCAACATCAGCGCAAAGCCTCCCGAAGCCTGTGCAGCCGCCCCGTCTGGTAAACGACTTTGCCGGCACGCTTACAGCGCACGAACAGCAATCTTTGGAGCGTAAGCTGCGCAATTACCACGACTCAACATCTACCCAAATATACGTCATCACTATTGCCGACGCCGACGGGTACACGCTTGCGCAGCTTTCGCCCGTATTTTTCAAAGAGTGGGGTATAGGGCAAAAAGAAAAAAACAACGGCGTGCTCATCCTCATCAAGCCCAAGCAGGGGCGGGAGCACGGCGACGTGTTTATCGGCACGGGGTACGGCATGGAGGGTGCGCTGCCGGACGCATACTGCAAGCGCATCATTGAGCAGGTGATGATTCCGCACTTTCGGCGCGAGGATTACTATTCGGGCGTCGACAACGCCGTGAGCGCCATTATCGCCTACGCTTCGGGTGAGCACAGCGCGGAAAAATCCGCGCAGGGAAACATGCCCGGAAGCCTTATTCTGTTCGCTATTTTTGTTGTGCTTATTATCATTTTCCTTTCCGGGCGCAAGGGCGACAACGGCAATGGTAAAGGTAGGGGCGTAAGCGACGCCATTTTTTTCCTTCCGTTTCTTCTTGGCGGCAAAGGCAGGGGAGGTTCCTCCGGTGGCTTTGGGAGCTTTGGCGGCGGCGGATTTGGCGGCGGCGGCGGCGGAATGTCGGGAGGCGGCGGAGCAGGCGGACGCTGGTAAAGAGCTGAAAGCAGAGAATTGGGCGTCCCGAGCAAGCGGGAAGGAAAAATACGCAAAACTTTTCAGGGCGCGACAGAGAATTAGGAATACATACGGTAGCTTTGCGTGGAGTAATCATTAATCATTACCGACGAAGCACAGACAGGACTTTGAATGTTTTCATAGAGGAACGTTATTATGAAAGAAATATCCCTGCACGGGTCGCGCATACTGATAGGTGAGGCGGTTGCCAATATCCATAAGTATTTACCCTCGTCGCACGTTGTTATTATCACCGATGGCAACGTGCGCAAGTGTTACAGCGAGTTGTGCAATGTTTTTCCAACAATAGAGATTGAGACGGGCGAGCAGCACAAAACGCTTAACACCATCAGCTACATTGCGTCGGAGCTTGTGCATCTGGAGGCTGACCGCCAGACATTCATACTTGGCATAGGGGGCGGTATAGTGTGCGACGTGGTGGGCTTTGCGGCGTCTATTTTCATGCGCGGGCTGCCGTTTGGCTTTGTGTCCACCAGCTTGCTTTCGCAGGTTGACGCAAGCGTGGGGGGAAAAAACGGCGTGAACTATAAAGGCTACAAAAACATGCTGGGCGTATTTGCGCAGCCGCAGTTTGTGATATGCGACCCGCAGAGCATGGCTACGCTTCCGCAAAAAGAGTTTGCGGCAGGCTTTGCGGAAATTGTAAAGGCGGCAATGCTTGCCAGCGCTTCGCTTTTTGGCTACATTGAAAACAACGTGGAGAAGGCTCTGCAAAAAGACCCGCAAACGCTTGAACACTTGGTGTACGAGGCGGTAAAAATCAAGGCAGACATTGTGGCGGTGGATGAGCGCGAGCAGGGCGAGCGGCGCAAGCTCAACCTCGGCCATACGTTTGCTCACGCTATCGAAAAAAATACGCCGCTCACGCACGGCGAAGCGGTGAGCGTGGGCTTGTGTAAGGCCGCGCAGCTTGCGGTTATGCTGGGGTTGATGAGCGCGAAAGAGCAGAAAAGGGTGGAAAATATTTTGCAACGCCTCACCCTTCCCACCGCTGTAGATATTCCAAACTCGGCGCTGTGCGACGCCATGCGCAAGGATAAAAAGAAAAGCGGAACTAATATTCACGTAGTTTTACCAATAACCATTGGGCATTGCGAAGTTCGCGAAATAGCGATTGCTGCGCTGAACTACTTAATGTCGGTGGACAAAACGGTGGTAATTTTGTAGCTTAACCCGAAATAATCTTCTCCGGTAGTGCTGAAAGATATAACAAACAGAATTTGCGTCAGCATTGGCGCTTCCGATTATGCCGCTTGCTGCAAGGTAGCGCAAGGTAGCGCAATGTTCGAGCTGCGGCTTGACCTTATGCCGCTGGATTTGGAGCAAGTGCGGCAGCTGCTTCGGTATCCGGCGCTAACGGTTGCAGCTTGTCGCGAAGGAAAATTCGACGCTCCCGAACGCTTGCAGCTGCTGCAATTCGC
>JAITAP010000040.1 GCA_031284065.1 Prevotellaceae bacterium | reverse complement strand
GGCTGAGTAGGTAGCATATTACGATATTTATTAAACAAACAAAAAACTATATTTGGTTAGCGGAAAAGTATGGAAAGGAAATTTAAGTTTATTGACCTGTTTTGTGGGTTGGGAGGATTTCACGTAGCGCTCTCAAAGCTTGGCGGCACGTGCGTTTTTGCGTCGGATATTGACCCCGATTGCAGGCAGGTATATAAGGATAACTTTGGGCTGGAGCCTCACGGCGATATTACCAAAGTGGACGAAAAAGATATTCCCGCGCACGATGTGCTCTGCGCCGGGTTTCCCTGTCAGGCGTTTTCCAAAGCAGGCAAGCGCGAGGGCATGACCGACCCGCGCGGCACGCTCTTCTTTGATATTATCCGCATTGTGCAGCGCCACAGGCCGTCGTACCTCATGCTCGAAAACGTGCGCAACCTTATTGGGCACGACAACGGCAACACGTGGCGCGTGGTGAAGGAGCACCTGCACGCGCTCGGCTACGTTTTTCCCGAAGAACCCATCATCTTTAGCCCGCACATGCTCGGCATCCCGCAGTTTCGCGAGCGCGTGTTCATCCTGTGCCAGCGAAAGGACGTAGCGCGGCGCAACCTGCAAATCAAAAGGCCGCTCGAAAAGCCGGAGTGCCACGCCGAGCAGATTCTCCTGAAGGACGACGGCAAAACGCCGGACATTTCGCGCTACACGCTATCCAACAACGAGCTGAAGGTGCTGGACTTGTGGAACGAATTTATTCAGGGCATCAAACCTCCGCTGCCAACGTTTCCCGTATGGACGGAGGAGTTCAGGGAGGTCAACCGCTGCGCCGGCCTCGACAACCTGCCTGCGTGGAAGCGCAACATCATCCTGCGCAACCGTACGCTGTATGAGCAAAACAAAAAGTTTATCGATGCGTGGATGAGGAAGTGCGCCGACTGTAGCGTATTTGTCGGCG
The DNA here is from genome assembly GCA_031284065.1 of Prevotellaceae bacterium. GTDB lineage: Bacteria > Bacteroidota > Bacteroidia > Bacteroidales > UBA932 > JAITMY01. The sequence continues at coordinate 11,731 of JAITAP010000040.1, read as the reverse complement.
CGAAGGCAAAGCTGGAGTGGCAGTCGGGCGAAAACGCAAAGCCCGACATGTGGGAAAACATTTTACAGTTCCGCCCCTCCGGCGTGCGGATTAAGCGTCCTACCTACTTTCCGGCGCTGGTGGCCATCACGCAAACATCTATTGTGGGGAGCCTGCGCCGCCGCCTCACGCCGCGCGAAACGGCGCGACTGCAAAGCTTCCCCGACTCCTACAAGCTGCACCCCAACGACCGCATAGCCTACAGGCAGCTGGGAAATTCGGTGAACGTAGCGGTGGTGCAATTTTTTGCGCGTCAGCTGCTGAAGAAGGTGGCGTAAAAAATCACCATAAATGGGGATTGCACAGCAAAAAATCAAACCGTAACTTTACCGAAAAATTTTGAATTTACAGAACTTACAAATTCTGTAAATTAACCCTCTAAACTCTAAAACAATGCGTTTATCCAACCTCGGTAACGGCGAAAAGGGCGTAATTTGCAAGGTGCTCGGGCGCGGCGCCTTTCGCAAGCGCATCACCGAAATGGGCTTTGTAAAAGGCAAGGTGGTGCTGGTGGTAAAAAATGCTCCGCTCAAAGACCCCATTGAGTACTCCATTATGGATTACGCGGTGTCACTGCGCCGCAGCGAGGCGAGCATGATTGAGGTGATGACGGAGGAGGAGGCAAAAAGGCTCAACCTTGCCGTCTCCAGCACCGAAACCATAGAGGAGGCGCTGCTGGAAACCGCAAAGGTTGCCGGAAAGGTGATTAACGTGGCGTTTGTGGGAAACCCCAATACCGGAAAAACTTCGCTCTTTAACCAGCTGTCGGGGGCGCACGAGCACGTGGGCAACTACTCCGGCGTGACGGTGGAGCTCAAAAAGGCGCAGGTAAAGCTCGACGGCTACACCATTAACCTTGTCGATTTGCCCGGCACCTACTCCCTCACGGCGTACTCTCCCGAAGAAGTTTACGTGCGCAAGTACATTGCCGAAGAAATGCCCGACGTTATTGTGAACGTGGTTGACGCTACAAACCTTGAGCGCAACCTCTACCTCACTACTCAGCTCATTGATATGGACGTGAAGGTAGTCATGGCGCTCAACATGTACGACGAGCTCACGCTGCACAACGACCAGTTTGACCACGAGGCGCTGGGCAAAATGCTCGGCATACCCATGATACCCACCGTGGGGTCGCGCGGCAGGGGGGTTAGAGATTTGCTGCAAGCCGCCATCAAAGCTTACGAAGAAATATACGCCGTGCAAAAGCCCTCAAAGATGCACCACCATATCCACATCTACTACGGCGCGGAGGTGGAGGCGGCAATTACCGACCTGCAAAAGCTCATGCGTATTTCGCAAAACGCCGCGCTCTTTGACCGCTACTCTACCCGCTTTTTTGCCGTTAAGCTCATAGAAAAAGACGCGCTCATGACCGCGCTGGTGCGCAAGGAGTGCGCCAACGCCGACGAAATTATTGCGGCAGCCCAAAAGCATATCGCCAAGCTTGAGGAGGAATTTAAGGAGGACAGCGAAACGATTATCTCCGACGCCAAGTACGGCTTTGTTGCCGGCGCGCTAAAGGAAACATTCAAGTACGGAAAGCAAAACAGGCACAGCCATACAAAAAAAATCGACAACATTATCACCGGCAAGGTTTTGGGCTTTCCCATCTTTTTGCTGTTCATGTGGGCAATGTTCTACACAACCTTTGCGCTCGGCAGCTACCCTATGGAGTGGATAAACAGCGGCGTGGAGGCGCTGTCGGGCTGGCTGTCGAGCGTTATGCCCGACTCGCTTTTCAAAGACTTGCTGATAGACGGCGTGGTAACCGGCGTGGGCAGCGTTATCGCCTTTTTGCCCAACATTCTCCTCCTGTTTTTTTTCATTTCGCTTTTTGAGGACACGGGCTACATGGCGCGCGCCGTCTTCATTACCGATAAGCTCATGCACACCATCGGGCTGCACGGCAAGTCGTTTATTCCGCTCGTGATGGGCTTTGGCTGCAACGTGCCCGCTATTATGGCCACGCGCACCATCGAGAACCGCACGCAGCGCACGCTCACCATGCTCATCATTCCCTTTATGTCGTGCAGCGCACGGCTACCGGTGTATATCCTGTTTATCGGCGCATTTTTTCCGCACCACGCGGGCACGGTGCTGTTCCTGATTTACCTCGTCGGCATTGGCCTTGCCATTCTCTCCGCCCTGTTTTTTAGCAAAATGGTGTTCAAGGACAAGGGGCAACCCTTCGTCATGGAGCTGCCGCCCTACCGGATACCTACGCTCAAAAGCATCATACGGCACATGTGGCACAAAGGCTCGCAGTACGTCCGGCAGATGGGCGGTATTATCCTCATTGCCGCCATTGTCATCTGGGCGCTCAACACGTTTCCGCTCAGCAGCGCACGGCTTCGGCAGCTCGACGAACAGGCTGCCGCCGTCAAAGAGCATTACGCCGCCGCGCTTGCGCAAAGCGTCGCCGACAGCGCACCGCTGACGGCAGACATGGAAAAGCGTCTCCACGACATTGCCGTAGCGCGAAACAATACGCAGCACGAGTACTCGTACCTCGGGCAGCTTGGGCACGCCATAGAGCCGCTCATGCGGCCCCTGGGGTTTGACTGGAAAATGAGCGTAAGCTTGCTCACCGGCGTTGTTGCCAAAGAAACGGTGGTGAGCACGCTCGGCATCATCTACCAAGCCGACGACGACGACGAGGGCGACGCAGCGAGCCTCAAGCAACGCCTGCGCGACGAGCGCTACCGCAGCGGGGCGAAGGCAGGGCAGCCAATCTTTTCCGACGTAACCGCCGTAGCTTTTCTGGTGTTCATTCTCCTCTACCTGCCCTGCATTGCAGCTATCGCAGCCATTCGCCGCGAGTCCGGCAACCGGTGGATTTCGGCCTTTGCCATTATCTACACCACCCTTGTGGCATGGCTGGCGGCCTTTGCCGTGCAGCAGATTGGCACGTGGCTAACGTAGAACCGTTAGCTCACGTTACGCAGGCTTATAATCCTTGACGAATTGCAATTGTTTTCGGATCTTTTTTGTCCGCGAGCTGCACGAATTATAGCGAAAGAACTTAGTGAGAATTCGCGGACAATAGCAGCGCACAGAATTGTACCACGCCAAGTAATTAGGTGGAAAGCGAGGTTTTATTTCCGCCCGGTTATTAACAAGCCTCTTTTTCATTGCGCTTCAAAAAAAATTTTTTAGCCGGAAAGCACGTGTAATTCATGTAGCTTGCAGGCAAATAGTGATTATGTAGCTTGCGGGAGTTGAATTAACAATGGTGTTCATATCTTTTATCGCCAAATTTTTTTAACTGTGCGAAATTATTTCCTACATTTACGCTCGCAATGTTTCCTATTTCTAACTATAATGATTTTAATTTTATGGCATCAAACATTTCGAGGAGAAAATTCCTTAAAACAGGAGCTACAGCCATGTTGGGGATGGTTGTTACACCTACGATTGTTCCCAACGTAGTGTTGGGAAAAAGCGCTGGGCACATTTCCCCAAGCGACAAGTTGAATATCTTGGGCGTTGGCGTTGGAGGGCGTGGCTTTGGCGTGCTGAAAGATATTGAAAGTCAAAACATCATCGGGCTTTGCGACGTAGATTGGAAGTATGCCGCTTCGGCTTTCAAGCATTTTCCGAATGCAAAGCAGTACTACGACTACCGGAAAATGTTCGACGAGCTCGCCAAATCTGCCGACGCCGTGGTGGTTGCTACGGCCGACCATACCCACGCCATTATTGCTGCCGAGGCAATGACGCTGGGGAAGCACGTGTACGTTGAAAAACCGCTTACGCATACGGTGTACGAGTCGCGCCTGCTGACAAAGCTGGCAGCCAAGCACAGAGTTGCCACCCAAATGGGCAATCAGGGCGCCTCCGGTTCGGGCGTGCGCCAAACGTGCGCGTGGATATGGAATGGCGAAATAGGCGAAATAACCAAAGTGGAGGCGTTTACCGACCGCCCCATCTGGCCGCAAGGCTTGCCGGTGCCCGCAGAATCGAAAAGTCCGGCAGAAACGCTGAAGTGGGATTTATTCCTCGGCCCGGCCAAGTATCGCGCCTACAACCCCATATACACACCGTGGAATTGGCGTGGCTGGTGGGATTTTGGCACAGGGGCGCTGGGCGATATGGCCTGCCACATCTTGCATCCGGTGTTCAAAAGCCTCAAGCTGGGCTATCCGGCGAAAGTGCAGGGAAGCTCCACGCTGCTGCTCACCGATTGCGCTCCCAATGCCCAATCGGTAAAAATCACCTTTCCGGCGCGCGACAATATGCCGAAAGTTGCCCTCCCCGAAGTAGACCTTTACTGGTACGACGGGGGTTTGGCGCCCATGCGTCCCGAAGGGGTGCCTGCCGGAAAAAATCTGAACGACAGCGGCGGCGGCGTTATTTTCCATGGAACAAAAGATACGCTGATTTGTGGCTGCTATGGCGTAAACCCATGGCTGGTATCGGGTCGCACGCCAAAAGCGCCGCAAGCGCTGCGCGAAGTGGAGCTGTCCCACCAGATGGACTGGGTGCGCGCCTGCAAAGAAAATGCGGAAACGCGCGTAGAAACAGCCTCTCCGTTTAGCGAAGCGGGACCTTTCAACGAAATGGTGGTAATGGGCGTAATCGCCGTACGTCTGCAAGCGCTCAACCAAGAGCTGCACTGGGACGGCGCTAATATGCAGTTCACCAACATTCCGGCTGAGGCAACGATTAGAACGGTTGTTAAGGACGGCTTTCAAATTAAAGACGGACATCCGACGTTCGACAAAACCTACACCGAGCCGCAGAATGCCGCTGCTTTTGCAAACGAAATGATTCGGCATACGTATCGCGACGGGTGGAAGTTGCCCGCAATGCCAAGTTAGCGAAGTATCAAAAATTGACTTACATTGTTTTTTCTAATTATTATTACCATCACTATTTATTATTATTATTAACGCTAAATTAATTGAGCAAAATGAAAAAAAAATTTTTACTGTTAGGCTGCCTTGTGGCAGGAGGTGCGCTATTCACGGCTTGCAGCGGAGGCGCAGCAAAGCCATCATACACCATACTGAGCAAGCCGGCTGTTGACCTCTCGACATTCCCTGTGGACAGCGAAGGCTACATTGTTCTTTTCGACGGGCAAACTCTTAATGGGTGGCGCGGATACGGAAAAGACAACGTGCCGGGAAAATGGATTGTTGAGGACAGCTGCATCAAATTCAACGGAACAGGCGGCGGCGAAGCGCAGGAAACCGACGGGGGAGACCTTATCTTTAACCACCAGTTCAAAAACTTTGAGCTGATACTGGAATGGAAAATCTCCAAAGGCGGCAACTCCGGTATTTTCTACCTTGCGCAAGAAGTGGAAACTAAGGATAAAGAGGGTAAATCGGTGATAGAGCCAATTTACATTTCGTCGCCTGAGTTTCAGCTGCTGGACAACGAAAATCATCCGGACGCCAAGCTGGGTAAGGACAACAACCGGAAGGCAGCCTCTCTGTACGATATGATTCCTGCTGTTCCGCAAAATGCAAAGCCTTTTGACGAGTGGAACACCGCAAAGATTATCGTATATCAGGGCACGGTGGTGCACAACCAGAATGACGCAAACGTGGTGGAGTACCACTTGTGGACGCCAAAGTGGACAGAATTGCTACAGGCAAGCAAGTTCAGCGAAAAAGCATGGCCACTGGCATTTGAGCTGCTGAACAATTGCGGCGGTAAAAACCACGAAGGGTATATCGGTTTGCAGGATCACGGCAACGATATTTGGTTTAAAAATATACGCATAAAATTATTGGACTAATCCTCTTATGGAGCTGTAGCGCTAAACGTTAGGTGGGAAATAAAGCTGTATTTCTCGCCTAATGTTTTGTAGCTATTGCACCATATTTTATCTATTAGCATGTTGAGTAGCGCAAAAAAACTGAAAATTGGAGTTGTAGGATTTGGCAGAATGGGGCAGCTGTATGTCAATGAGTTGTTAAATAATCCCTTGTGGGAGCTTGCATATATATGCGATACTGACCCGGAAATGCGCAAAACAGCCGCTGCAAAGGCGCCGGAGACAGCCGTTATTGGCGACGAAAATGCAATATTTGAAGACTCAACAGTAGATGTAGTAGGGCTATTCACGCTGGCCGACGCCCGCCCCGCCCAGCTGTATAAAGCTTTGAAAGCCGGAAAGCACATAATAGCGGAAAAGCCAATTGCCGGCGACATTAAGACCGAGTGGGAGATACTTAACGCTGTTGAAGCATCCGGAAGCATGGTTGCCGTTAATATGTTTAACCGCAACGCATGGTACCACAAGCTAATCATTGACTTTATCCGCTCGGGCGAAATAGGCGAGCTGGCCATCATCCGGCTGTCCCACATGACGCCGGGGCACATGCCGCAGGAAGGGCACGAGCCCGAAGGTCCGGCATTTCACGACTGCGGAATGCACTACGTGGACGTTGCCCGCTGGTATGCCAATAGCGACTACCAAACCTACCACGCACAAGGCGTCAGAATGTGGAGCTACGCCGACCCTTGGTGGGTGCAGGCGCACGGTACTTTCCAAAACGGAGTGGTGTTTGACATTACTCAGGGGTTTGTTTACGGGCACATGTCGCAAGTTCAAACGCACAACTGCTACGTGGATGTGATTGGAACAAAAGGTATAGCCCGCATGACGCACGATTTCAGGAAAGCAACGGTGGAGCTGCACGGTATTCATAGCACCATTACAAAAACGGATGATTTCAAAGATAAAAAAATTGACATTCTGGTAGATATATTTGCAAAATCGCTGCTTGCCGGAGAAAATCTGGGCTACCCCACCGTGAAGGATAGCGTGATTGCCTCCGACGTAGCGTGGAAAATGTTTTACGACGCTGTAAAAAACAATCCTCCCTGCGTGGGGGCGCTCGAAGAAATGGACGAAATTCTTGAGCGCCGAAAAACGCTGAAGAACGGCTATGGCTTACCGCTATCGAGATTCTGTGATGAATCTACGGGTAAGAAATGCTGAGCATATTCAATAAAAGTATTAGAAACAAGTAAATATTTCAGTAATAACGCATAAAATTAAAAATAATGGAAAAAAAATTCCTCCTGTTTATCACTGCGCTGCCTCTGTTCACCTCGTGCGCACCGCAAGCGGCAACGCCGCCGCTCCCCAAAGAGCATATCGCTTTGCAGCTCTACTCGCTGCGCAAAGATTTTGGCAACAACTTTGATACAACCATCACGAAGGTAGGCGAAATGGGCTTCGCGACGGTAGAAGCCGCCAGCTACGGCGACGGAAAATTTTACGGCAAAACGCCGGAAGAGTTTAAGGCAGCCGTAGAAAATGCGGGGCTGACAGCGATTTCGTCGCATACGGCAAGGCTGCTGACGGCAGAAGAGCTTGCCGCCAAAGATTTTTCCCAACCGCTGGAGTGGTGGGATAACGCTATCCGCGACCACTTGGCCGCCGGTATGCAGTACATTGTTACGCCCTGGATGGGCGTGCCCCAAACGCTTGCCGACCTGCAAACATACTGCGACTACTACAACGCCATTGGCAAAAAATGCAAGGAAAAGGGCTTGTCGTTCGGCTACCACAACCACGCACACGAGTTTACGGACGTTGAAGGCGTAACGATGTACGACTACATGGTAGAGCACACCAACCCCGAATGGGTGTTTTTCCAAATGGATGTTTACTGGACCGTAATAGGGCGGAAAAGCCCGGTGGAATATTTTCAAAAATATCCCGGCCGCTTTACGATACTCCACATTAAAGACCACAAGGAGTTGGGGCAAAGTGGAATGGTAGGTTTTGACGCTATTTTCCGGAATATTGAGACGGCCGGCACAAAGTACGTAGTTGTAGAGGTGGAGCAGTATAATTTTTCGCCTCTGGAAAGCGTAAAAATCAGCCTCGATTACTTGCTCGACCTTTTAAAAATCTAAGCGAGCGTACTACATTGCTGAACGATAAGCATTTATGCAATATGACAAAAAATAAGCTTATTTCCATCTTAGTAGCTGCATGTGTTATCGTACACTTTTGTACTGTAAACAGCATAAGGCACGTACTTTTTACTCTTTTTCAGTAGCGTTATATTTCCGACCGTGATTTAGGCAAACATCACAGGGGACAGATTAAAAAAACAGCCATTTTCAGAATGTAATTAATTGACTATTAGATAAAAATAACGTAAAAAATATTTATGGCTAATATCTTATCACTCGTAGAGCAATACCCGCACTTGCTTATTTGCTTTTTTCTTACGATGCTTTTTGCCATTACGCAGCTAAAGTATGGCAGGCAGGCATACTATTGCACGAATGAGAAGTATAAGCGGCAATACAGAATAGTGAATAAAATCACAGCTGTTGTCTTACTCGTAGTGGTTATAACGTGTTTGGTATATTTTGTAATCAGGTGAAACCCTAATCAGGGTTTAAACCTTGTTTAGGCCTGCTTTCCGCCGGGCTCGTTATGAAAACAAAACAATTTAAAAGTAAAACTATTAAAACATTAAAAAAATCAACCATGAAACACACACGTATCTTTATTACAGCAACGCTTGCAGGCATCCTGCACATTTCGTGCGGAAACATGCAGGAGCTTCCGGCTATCCTGAAAGAGCACCAGAGCAAAGCCTCGTTCACGAAAATAAGCGACGGCACAGCCCGGCTCACTCCGCTATTCAACGGAAAAGATTTAACGGGCTGGTACACCTATACCCAAACGTATGGTAAAAACAACGATGTGGAAAAAGCGTTTACGGTAGAAAACGGAACGCTGCACTTTGACGGAGAAGCTATGGGCTACCTCTGCACAAGCAACGCCTACAGGGACTACTACCTGCGCGTTGTTTTTCGCTGGGGCGAAAAAAAATACGCTCCGCGTTTAGACCGTCCGCGCGATAGCGGAATACTCTACCACTTTGCCGAATCGCAGGATGACAAAGTCTGGCCAACATCGGTAGAATGTCAGGTGCAGGAAAACGATTGCGGCGACTACTACCTTGTTGGAGACGCTACGCTCGAATCGCCAAATGCAGACAGCGACGAGCGGCTGCAAAGAGTGGTGAGAACGGAAAATTTTGAAAAGCCCAACTCCGAATGGAATACCATCGAAGTCATCTGCTTGGACAATACCTCAGAGCACTATGTTAACGGGCATAAGGTGAATGAGGCATACAACCTCTCCGTGGCCGAAGGAAAAATACTGCTACAGCTGGAAGGGGCAGAAATATTCTACAAAACGGTTGAGCTGCTGCCGCTAAAGTAGCGCAATAAGTAATTGAAAATTTCATAGCGATAATTATTTGCGCATGAAACGAAAAATCAGAATGGGAATGGTTGGCGGAGGCGCAGGGTCGTTTATCGGGGCCGTTCACCGGATGGCCGCCAACCTCGACGGGCAAATTGAGCTCGTTTGCGGGTGTTTCAGCTCTTCTTTCGACAACTCGCGGGCTACCGGCCGCCGCCTGTTTTTGCCGGACAGCCGGATTTACGCCACCTACCGGGAAATGATAGAAAAGGAAGCGCTCCTGCCGGAAGGCGAGCGGATGGACTTTGTGTCGATAGTAACGCCCAACCACCTGCACTTTGAGCCGGCCATGCTGGCGCTGGGTAAAGGCTTTCACGTCGTGCTGGACAAGCCCATGACGTTCACCTTAGGCGAGGCGTGGCAGCTGAAGGAAAAGGTGGACAAAACCGGCCTGCTGCTTGCCTTAACCCACACCTACACCGGCTACCCTATGGTGAAGGAAGCCCGCTTCCGCGTGAGGCGGGGCGAACTGGGAAAAATCCGCCGCATCTACGTAGAATACCCGCAGGGGTGGCTGGCCGAAAACGTTTCGGAAAGCGAAAACAAACAGGCCGGCTGGCGCGTTGACCCCAAGCGGTCGGGCATAGCCGGCTGCATGGGCGACATCGGAACGCACTGCTTCAACCTGATAGACTACATCACCGGCCTAACGGCCTTAGACTTGTGCGCAGAGCTAAACTCCTTTGTGCCGGGACGCCTGCTCGACGACGACGGAGCCGTGCTGATTCGCTACAAAGGCGGCGCAAAAGCCGTCTTAGCCGCCTCGCAGGTAGCCGTTGGCGAAGAAAACAACCTCTCCATCCGTATCTACGGCGAAAAGGGCGGGCTGGAGTGGCGGCAGGAAGAGCCGAACACCCTGCTCCTAAAGCGGAACGATAAGCCCGGCGAGACGCTGCGCACGTCGCACGCCTACCTCTCCGCCGCCGCAAAGCACAACACCCGAACCCCCGGCGGACACCCCGAAGGATACATTGAAGCGTTCGCCAACATTTACCGAAACTTTGCCCTTACCCTGCAAAGCCGCATGGCGGGAGAAGAACCCCTGCCGGAATACCTCGACTTTCCGGCTGCCGACGACGGGCTAAAGGGTATGCAGCTTATAGAAACCGTTGTAGCCGCATCAAAAAGCGACAAAAAATGGGTGGGAATGGTTGAATTTTGAATTGCTTGCGCCGGACAAGTCCCGCAGGGACGACACTTGATTAACCGTAGGCTTTAGCCTACGGAGGCGATAACCCTCTCCTCCCAAAGTCCCGCACCCTACAAAGAGGGCATCCGGAATAAGCATGACAGAGACGTTTTATTCAGAATCAGAGGTCGACTGATTAAGAACTTTGAAGAAGAATGCCCGACAATACAATCCTTGTGTGATGAATTTGGATTAAGCATAACAAAACTAAAGAATAACTTCAAAGCTTTCTTTGGAAAACCCATACATCAATATTATCAGCAGGAGCGAATGAACTATGCAAAACTCCTTTTGGAAAATGGAGCGAATGTATCGGAAGCCGGATATAAAACAGGGTATAGCAACCTGAGCAAATTTACTCTTGCCTATAAAAAGGCTTTCGGAATATCCCCGAAAGAATCAAAGAACAAGTAAAAATAAACTTTTTATATCGAACAGCCCAATTATGACTTATTGGGCTGTTTTTATGTTTTTACAGGCTAAAATCAGCCTGTAAAAGAGGCATATCTTTGTGCTAAATATATTTTCAATAAACAAAATAGAACCAACATGAGGTATTTAAAAAAAGACACCCGATTTACATTGACAAGGGATTTGATACGTCTATTCTTCGTCATATCATTTTTTGTCATATACTCTATTTTAGGGATTGATTTTGTGATAGAACACAATGTAGTACAATTTCTTTCCATTGTCCTTTTAGGTACGTTATTCTGCGGATGGGCTTGTCCTTTCGGCGGAGCAAGTTACTTCATGTCGAGAATCGGAAATAAGTTATTCCCAAAACTGCAATTCAACTTACCGGCAAAAATTGACAAGCCGTTACGATATCTTCGGCATGTGCTACTTGTTTACTTCCTGTATATCATCCTGTTTTCGGAAGGAGTCGATTTCGTGGACTGTATGACCTATTTCGGAAAGAACACATTCACTATGGCGTATCTTTTAATCAAGTTTATTACGGTTCTTCTGGTTCCGTTGTTCATCCCTCGATTTTTCTGCAAATATCTTTGCTTTCAAAAGGCATTTTATAATATGGCAGCTATGATATTCAGAGTAACTAAAATTACAAGAAATGAAAACACTTGTATCTCCTGTAAAAAATGTGACAAGGTTTGCCCTATGAATATCGAGGTGTCAAAGTTAAAACAGGTTCGGGCGAATGAGTGTCTTACCTGCTTTAACTGTTTGGATAAGGATGTATGCCCGACAAAACCTAAATCACTTGGATTTAAGTGGATGGGTAG
>JAITAP010000064.1 GCA_031284065.1 Prevotellaceae bacterium | reverse complement strand
AGCCGGATATACTCCGCTACTCTGTATTTAATCTTCTGAAGCACAAATTTATCCATAAGGTCATGTTGGGTTTGCTCCCGCAAAGGTAGTACTATCTTTCAAAAAATACGGTAATCGGGGATGCCGAAATCCCAACTTAACGAAAAAAGATATACCTTTGTGCCCATAAATCTTTATCCGGATGAGCGAGCAGGTGAAGCACGAATGTGGCATTGCTATGATTAGGCTGCTAAAGCCTATAGACTTTTATGTGCAAAAATATGGAACAGGGCAGTACGGCCTCAACAAGCTGTACCTTCTTATGGAGAAGCAGCACAATCGTGGGCAGGAGGCGGCCGGGGTAGGGGTGGTAAACTTTTACGCACAGCCCGGCAAGGAGTACATTATGCGTGAGCGGGCGCTGGGCGCTAACGCCATTAAGGAGATTTTTGAGCGTATCGCTAAGCAGCAACAGCAGTCCGCAGAGTACGCCAACGCGTGGAGCGGCGCCTCGCTGTTGCTGGGGCACCTGCGCTACAGCACCACCGGCAAGTCGGGAATATCTTACGCTCACCCGTTTTTGCGGCGCAACAACTGGCCGGCGCGCAACCTTATCATGGCGGGCAACTTTAACCTCACGAATGTTGACGAGCTGTTTCGGCATCTTGTAGAAGCCGGTCAGCACCCGCGCTACTACGGCGACACGTTTTTTCTGCTCGAATCGCTTGGGCACCACCTCGACAGGGAAGTGCAGTTTCAGTACGACAAGTACAGGGCAAAAGGCTTGCAGGGCGCAGCGCTGCACAGGCAGATAGAGCAAAAGCTGGATGTGTCGAATTTGTTGCAGCGAACATGCTACCAGTGGGACGGCGGCTACGTAGTGTGCGGCATGATTGGCAACGGCGACGCCTTTGTGGTGCGCGACCCTGCCGGTATTCGCCCGTGCTTCTACTACGCCGACGACGAAATTATTGTGGTTGCGTCGGAGCGTCCCGTTATCCAAACGGTGATGAATGTTACGGTGGCGCAGGTGGGAGAGCTGCAACCCGGGCAGGCAATGGTGCTTAAGCGGAGCGGCATGTTTGACTTTGAGCAGGTGCTGCCGCCCACCGAGCGTCGCGCGTGCTCGTTTGAGCGGATTTACTTTTCGCGCGGCAGCGACAGCGACATTTACCGCGAGCGCAAAAAGCTTGGCGAGCAGCTCACGGAGGATGTGCTGCAAATGGTTGGCTATGATATTGACAACACCGTCTTTTCGTTCATTCCCAACACCGCCGAAGTGGCGTTTTACGGCTTGCTCGACGGGCTGAACAGCTACCTTAACGAGCAAAAAAAGCAGATGATTCGCGAGGGCGGGAAGCGGCTTTCTTCGGATGAGCTCGACCGGATTTTATCGCAGCGCGTTCGCTCGGAAAAGGTGGTGCTAAAGGACATCAAGCTGCGCACGTTTATTGAGCAGGATACCAGCCGCAACGACATGGCAACGCACGTGTACGACGTAACCTACGACACCATTCGCCCGCATACCGACAACCTTGTGGTGATAGACGACAGCATAGTGCGCGGCACAACGCTGCGGCAAAGCATTATCAAAATTCTGGGCAGGCTCGAGCCTAAAAAAATTGTGGTTGTTTCGTCCTCTCCGCAGGTGCGCTACCCCGATTGCTACGGCATTGACATGGCGCGGATGGATGAGTTTATTGCGTTTCGCGCCGCCGTGGCGCTACTACACGCAAGAGGAATGAGTAGGGTAGTGCAGGATGTTTACTTGCAGTGCAGGGAGCAGCTACAGCGTCCCAAAGGCGAAATGACAAACCCGGTAAAGAATATTTACTCGCCGTTCTCCGACATTGAAATTTCCCGCCAGATAGCCGAAATGCTCACCCCCAAAAGCGTGAACGCGCAGGTAGAGCTGGTGTACCAAACGCTGGAGGGGCTAAGAAAGGCCTGCCCAAACCATACGGGCGACTGGTATTTTTCGGGTAATTACCCCACGCCCGGCGGATACAAGTTCGTGTGCGAAGCATTTATACGCTACGTTGAGGAGGCCAGCTCGATTTCCACCTAAAAAGTGGACGATTTTCTGAGCTCGCCGTACCCCATCAGCATTAAAATTGCGGCTATGAGGTACGCAATGCCGCCTGTTCGCATACCGATTAAAGGCCAAAACGTACATCCCGCCTCTTTTGGCGAAGCTGCACGCGGGAGAAAAAAAGGAGGCTTAAATTTGTTATCTGTATTTTTTTTATAACTTTGCGTGGCGTTAGGGTTGTGTGGGAAGCTTATGGTAAACTTAAAAATTTATATCAAATGAAAAAGGTGTTTTTCTCATTGTTGACGTTTTCTGCGCTGATGACCTCCTGCCAGAGCCGGTCGGCGCTTACGGTAAATGTAGTGAATCCGCTTGACGCGGACAGGGCTGACGAAACGGTGGAGGTTTCGTGGAGCTTGATACAGGAGCGTATTGGCGGGGTAGAGCCGCAGGACGTGGCTGTGCTCAACGGTCGGGGCGAAAGGTTGCTGTCGCAGGTGTTGTACAGGGGGCAGCCTCAGCCGCAGTCTCTCATTTTTCAGGTAAGCGTACCGGCGCAGGGTAGCGCGGCGTACGTGGTGAAGCGCGGTAAAACGGCTGCCAAGCTTTCGGACTGCAAGCTATCCGCGCGGCTGGCGCCGGAGCGAATGGACGACTTTGCGTGGGAAAACAACCGCATTGCGTACCGCATGTACGGACCGGCGCTCATGAAGGTGGACGGGCCAAGCAACGGCATTGACGTGTGGTGCAAGCGTACCGAAAGCTTGGTAGTTGACAAGTGGTACGAGGCAGACTTGTCGGGCAAAGCGTCGTATCACCAAGATCACGGCGAAGGGCTGGACGGCTACAAGGTTGGCCGCACGCTGGGCTGCGGAGCGTTGGCGCCCTACGTTAACAACCAGCTGACGCTGGGCAATAACTTTGTAACGTCAAAAATACTCGACTCCGGACTCGTCCGCGTATCGTTTGAGCTCATATACGCGCCGCTGGACGTAGCGGGAACGCCGGTAGTGGAGGTGCGCCGCATTTCGCTGGACGCAAACAGCCAGCTGAGCTGCATTAGCGAAATGTTCATCAATGCAGGAGATATGGAGGTGGCGGCGGGCATTGTGCTGAAAAATAACAAAGCTCCGGCAACCGTTGCTACTGCCGACCCTAACTACAAGCCGCTGCTCGCCCCCGACAAGGGATACGTTACCTACGCCGAGCAAGCCGACGCGCTAAAATCGGATACGACGAACAACGGCGTTATCTATACGGCAATTATATTTCCTTTTGGCGTGATGAACAACGCCAAGCTCGAGGGAAATCACCTGCTCGCCACAGGCAGCTACAAGGCGAATGAACCTTTTACCTACTACAGCGGCGCAGGGTGGAGCAAAGCCGTCACCGGAGAGGGAGTATTACGCTTCCCTACGGAAAAATTATGGCAGGAGTACATCGCCTCCGAAGCGCTAAAGCTGAAAAACCCATTGAAGTTGAGTTTTAAGTAGCTATTTGTAGTGGGTTTATAACGGACGCTTTGCTTGTTTACATTATGAATTTAAGGAACTCTTTTCTACTTTTGCTTTCATCTATTGCTGCTGCTGCAAATGCACAGGACACCGCTCTGTACACGCTTCCCATGACGCTGGAAACGCTGCTGGAAAACGGGTATTCTATCAAATTTTCGCGCAATCGCGAAGAAGTGTTATCCAACGACGCCACGTACGGAAATGCAGGGATGCTCCCCAAAGTGAACGCCAGCGCAGGCTACAGCGGCGCAGCCAACCAGCGTCAGAGCGTCGGAGAGAAGCATTACGCCAACACTTTCGGCAACAGCTACAACGTTGGGCTTTCCGGCACGTGGACGCTGTTTGACGGGTGGGGGATGCAGGCCTCGTACAGCCGCCTGCAGGAAATGAAGAAGAACGGCGAGCTGAGCGCCAAGCTCGAAATTGAAAGCAGCGTGGCGCAAACCACCGCCATGTACTACGAGCTTCTTCACCGGAAGTTCAGGCTCGAAAACCTTTCCATCATGCTGTCGCTCTCGCGCGAGCGGCTGCGCATGGCCACCGAAAAGTATTTGGTTGGGGCGCACTCGCAGCTTGAGCTGCTACAGGCGCAGGTGGACTTCAACGCCGACAGCTCGCAGCTGGTTACCTACCGGCAGGGTACCATTGAGCAGCTGATTCGGTTCAAAAAGCAACTGTTGCTCCCGTTTGACGCCAACGATGTCGTTTTTACCGACACGTCTTTTAACCTCAACGAAAACCTCAAGCTGGAGGAACTCAAAGCGGTGGTACTGCAAAGTAACACCTCGCTGAAAATATTTGACAAAAACCGCACCATCACCGACCTTGAGCGGGCGCAGGTTGAGGCGGCGCGCTACCCCTACGTAAACCTCAACGCTTCGTACGGCTACACGTACAGCCACAATACTTACAACAGCTCGAGCAGCGACGCGTTGGGGTTGAGCTACGGGGTGAACATCGGGTTTAAAGTATACGATGGCCGGAACCAGCGCCGCATGGAAAAAAATATCAAAGTAGAGCAGCGCAACCGCGACTTGGAGTATGAGCAGCAAACGCAGCAGACGCTTGCAGACCTCTACCTCCTCTACTCTTCGTACAGCTCCTACATGAACTTGCTGGGGCTGGAGCGGAGCAGCAGGGAGCTCTCCGGCCGAAAAGTGTCGCTGGCAATGGAGCAGTACCGACTGGGGCAAATCACCAGCCTTGAGCTGCGGGAGCACCAGCGCACGCACCTCGACGCGCAAGACCGCCTCCTGAACGCCATGCTTCAGGCAAAGCTCTCTGAAATATACATCATGCAGCTGTGCGGCATAGTGCTAAACTACATGAACGCAGAGTAGCCCATTTGCCACTTGCAGGTACGCGCGTGGCAGGTATAGCAAACTCAACAAAACCATTTTTCAACTTCTAAAATTCATTTATTATGAAAACTTTAGATTTAAATGCCTGCGGCGTTCATGAGATGAATGTCGGGGAAATGAGGAATGTAGATGGGATCATTAACGCTTGCTATTGCGTTAACCGTAGGGCTTCTCCTTGCCACAGCCTATGCAGCATATTGAGAGGAGGGGTACTTTTTGACCGCCAACTCATCTTGTTGGCGGCTTTTTTCGTATGAATATACTTACAAATACAATCCATATCCGTTGGCTGATGTTCAGGAGGGCGTTTCGGGGAATACCCCTCCCATACTACCTTCTTCTGGGCGTTGTTGTGCTGGTGTTCTTATACAACGCCGCTCGCGCCGACATTCCATTTACGCCCCGACATGCCGTACTTGCGGCTTTAGTTTACGTTGCGCTTTACAGTGTTTTTTTCAGAAACAAAAAGCAAGCGTTGTTTTTGCGTCAGCAGGGGAGTGCGGGGGTGATATTTTCGGCAACGAATGTGCTTGTCTGCGCCATACCGTTCTTGCTTGTCGGAGTTTTTTTCTTCCTGCTGTCTTTGTCCGTCGGAGCGTTTTATTTGTTGGGCGAGCGTTGGGTGGCGAAGCGCGATGTAAGGGCTGCACTATCATGGGTTATGCCATCGCCATTCCTCAAGCCCTCCTATCTCTGGCGCTCCCAAAGCCGACCCAGCCTAACTCTGTATTGGATATTTCTCTGCACAATCTTGTTTTTTGCCTACCGGCACTCCAACTTCAACTTGGCAATGGTGGCTTTTTGTTTGCTAAGCGGCATTGCGGTTACGTCGGTCATGCTACAACAAGAAAGTATTGCTTTCATTCGGCAGTATGGCGACATCCGGCATTTCACGTCGTCTATACTGCTTGACGCTTGCGCCAACACAACGCTGTTTTTGCTTGTCCCTGCCGTATTTTTGCTTACCACCTTTCCGCTTTCATGGAAAGTTACGTCGCTTGTCATCCTTGCCATTTACTACCTGTCAGCCAACTTGCAGCTGATAAGGTTTCTGTTTTGGGGCGTAACACCGGTGATTACGCTGCTGTTTGTTGGGATTTTCCTGTACGTTCAGGGACTGCTCATATACTCCGTTTACGGCATTCCCGTTGCCCTGCTATTCCAGTATTTGCTGTACAAAAAATATTACTCATCAGCCCAAAAGTTACTGCCATGAGAAAGTTGAGCGTTAACAATTTATCCAAATTCTACGGAAAAACCTGCGTTTTGAGGGATGTTTCCGCTACGTACAGCGCCGGATTAATTCACGGGCTTGTGGGGGACAATGGCGCGGGAAAAACCACGCTGCTTAGCTGCATTGCCGGCTACGAGAGCTTTGATGGCAGCGTTGAGCGGGCGGACATTAAATCTACAGGGTACCTTCATGCAGAGCCCTACATGTTTCCCCGCATAACGGGGCTTGAGTTTATCAATTTTTGCCTGCACGCAAAAAAAGTCGAAACTTTCCCTGCGGAAATCAGCGAGCTGAACAAGCTGTTTGAGCTGCCGTTAGGAAAGTATGCCGCACACTACTCTACAGGCATGTTGAAAAAGCTCCACATCATGAGCCTCATTTTGCAAAAAA
>JAITAP010000009.1 GCA_031284065.1 Prevotellaceae bacterium | reverse complement strand
TGCACGACCTGTGGAGCGGGAAAATCATCGCTGACGGCAGCTGATTTTTACGCTGCCTTTGCGCCGGATATAAAAACATGACCGAATTTTAGCCGGTCGGTAACAAAAAAACCATTAATCTCTCAACGCTATGAATTTACGATTTCTTACGGCGAGCGCTTTTGGCTCCATGTCGTTGAGCGCCGCCCTTGCGCAGGGTAACGCTTCGCCCGCCTCAAACAAGGCGCAGCGTCCCATGAACGTGCTCTTCCTCGTATCCGACGACCTGCGCGCCGAAGTGGGCGCTTTTGGAAGCAAGCTGGCGCTCACGCCAAACCTCGACAAGCTGGCTGCCGAAGGGGTGAAGTTTGAACATGCCTACTGCCAATACCCGCTTAGCGGCCCCTCGCGGGCGTCGCTGCTCACCGGTCGCCGCCCCACCACGAGCGGGCTGTACGGCAACCGCGAATGGTTTGGCGCAACGTACCCCGATTGGGTAAGCCTGCCCAAGTACTTCAAGCAGCACGGCTATGCGTCGCTGCGCACCGGTAAAATATTTCACGGCGGAATTGACGACACGGAGGCGTGGACGGAGGGCGGAGAGCAGCGCACGTGGAGCAACCCCGTAAACCTTGAGCCGCCCTCGCCGCTCAACGAAAACGAAATTCGCGCCCACTACGCGCGTACAACGGCGCTGGACGTGAGCCGAGCCTCCCAATCCGACCGCTGGGAGGCGCTGGAGGGCGAAAAAGCCCGGAATCACGGCGATACCCAAACGGCAAACAGGGCAATAGAGTACATTCGGCGCAGCAAAGAAACGGGGCAACCCTTTTTCATTGCCTGCGGCTTTGTGAAGCCGCACTCTCCGCTGGTAGCGCCCAAAGAGTTCTTTGACCTTTACGATGTGGCAAAAATACCGCTTCCGCCCGATTTTGCTTCGCTGCCCATGATACCCACAGGCTTTCCGGCCGGCGCAATTCGCCCCAAGAACGCCGATTTGTTCATAAACCGCAGCGCTTCGCCGGAGGACGCCCGCGCCATGATTCGCGCCTACCTTGCCTGCGTGAGCTACGTGGACTGGAACGTAGGGCGCGTGATTGCAGAGCTGGAAACGCAGGGGCTGCGAGAAAACACTATCATCGTGTTTTGGAGCGATCACGGCTACCAGCTGGGCGAAAAAGGCAAGTGGTCTAAGGCGGGCTCGCTGTGGGAGCAGGGTACTCGCGTGCCCTTCGTCATCATTGACCCGCGCGCGCACGGCAACGGGAAAACGTCCACCCGCATAGTTGAGCTGCTGGATATTTACCCCACGCTGGTTGACTTGTGCGGATTGCCGGAAGCCCGCGAGCTCGAGGGCGTTAGCCTTGCTCCGCTGCTCGCCAACCCCGATGCGGCGTGGAGCAGGCCGGCTTACACCGTGTGGAATGAGCACAGCAAGGGGATTACGGGCGTTTCCGTCCGCACCGAGCGTTGGCGATACGCAGAGTTTTTTGGGCTTGGCGCGGGCACATTCCTCACCGACCCCGTAAACGACCCGCATGAGCTGAATAACTTGGTGCACGACCCCAAGTATAAGGACGAGGTGGAGACGCTGCACAAGCTCGCGGCAGAGTACGTTGCCGGAAAAACAGAACCAAATGTAAAATGAATTATTAACCCTTAAAATCAAAATCAAAAAATGAAAAGAGTAGCATTTAAAATGAAGCTGAAGCCGGGCTTCAAGCAGGAGTACATCAGGCGGCACAACGCAATTTGGCCTGCAATAGAAATACTCATCAAGAGTTCGGGCATTAGCGATTACTCCATATTTCTGGACGAGGAAACCAACACCCTGTTCGGCGTGCAAAAGATGAACGGCGACGTGTCGTCGCAGGCGCTTGGCACTGAAGAAATCCAGCGAAAATGGTGGGACTACATGAGCGACATTATGGAGGTAAATCCCGATAATTCGCCAATTTCCGTACCGATCGAGGAGGTATTTCACCTGAACTGAGCGTAAAGCCGTATGCGCCGCATTTTCATGCCTGTATTTTTCGCCTTGCGGCCGGTGGCAACACCGGCGCAGGGCGTTGACCGGCGTGTTTCCCCTCCTGAATAGCCCAAAATGCTACCTTTGCAGGTGCAGGCAAATTTTTTTTTGTCCACGAACCACACGAATTTTTTCGTTATAGCTACTGTAATTCGCGTAGCTCGGGGACAGAAAATAACAGGCTGAAATTTTGAGAACTGCGTAACATGAGTTAGAATTCAAAATTTCCTTCCTACCTTTGCGCTGCAAAAACAGACAGCATGAATATGAAAACAGGGCTACTCTTTGGGTCATTCAACCCGGTGCACGTGGGGCATACCATTATTGCGGGCTACTGCTCGCAGTTCACCGACCTTGAGGAGGTGTGGCTGGTGCCCAGCCCGCACAACCCGCTCAAGCCGTCCGGTATGCTCTTGCCCGAAGAGAAGCGGCTTGCGCTGCTGCACGCCGCCGTTGAGCGGCAACAGCTTCCTCTCAAGGTGTGCGATGTGGAGTTTTCGCTCCCGCGCCCTTCGTACACCATCAACACCCTACGGGCGCTACAGGCGCAACACTGGCGCACGCAATTCGTGGTGATTATGGGCGCGGACAGCCTCGCCTGCATTGAGCAGTGGCGGGAGTGGCAGGCTTTGCTGCGCGACTTTGAGGTGTACGTTTACCCGCGCGTCGGGTACAACGCCGAAGAGCTCTGCGCAAAGTACCGCGCAAAATTCATCAGCGCGCCTGTAGTGGAAATATCCTCAACCTTTATCCGCCAAGCGCTCAAGGACGGCAAAAACGTTAACGCCTTTTTGCCCGTTACAGCCGATTTTTGATGGCGGCAACGTTTTTGTACGCCTCGCTTATACGCTTTTCGCTAATGCGCCCCTGCCTGACCGCCGCGTAAATGGCGTCCACCGCTTTTTGCGCAAGCTGTGCGTCGTAAGATTTTCCGTTATTGCTCAGCACGAGCATGTCTATTCCGGCGTTTATCGCCACTTCGAGCGCCGCCTCAAAAGAGTAGCTGTCCACGATAGCCCCCATCGCCATGTCGTCGGATACCACCAGCCCGCCGAACTTCAAATCGTCCCGAATTATCCCGATTATTGTTTTTGAAAGCGTTGCAGGGTAGCAGCTGTCGAGGTTTTTGTTGAAGACGTGCGATACCATAATTGCGTCGCAATGTCCGCTTTTGAGCAGCAACCGGTAGGGGATGAGCTCCCTTTGTGTCCATGTTCCGGTAACGTCGGTCAGCCCGAGGTGCGAATCGCTACGGCTACTGCCGTGTCCCGGAAAATGCTTCAGCGAGGTTACAACGCCCTGCCGTCGCTGCGCCTCAACCCAGATACGCGCGTGCGTTGCCACCACCTCCGGCGTTGCCGAAAAGCTCCGCTCAATTTTTCCGATTACGGGGCACTTTGGGTTTACGTCCAAATCTACGCACGGCGCAAAGTTGAAGTTAAAGCCCAGCTCCCGTAGCAGCTGCGCCGTTTGGGTGGCGTAGAGGCGGGTAGTATCGGCGTTGTTCAGCGCGCCCAGATACTTTGCGCTCACGGTGGCCGGAAATCCTGCCGCAACCTTGAGCCTGCTCACCATTCCGCCCTCCTGATCGATGGATATGATGAGCTTTTCGTCGGAAAGGCCTTGCAGGTCTCCGCACAGCCGCTTGAGCTGCGCAGGCGAGGTAATGTTTCGCCCGCGCGTTTTGCTCACAGCGTCGTAGTCAAACAGTATTACGCCGCCCACGTGCAGCTCTTTTACGTCGCCATAAATGTGGCTGCTACTTGTAACCTCCGTGCCGCGAAAGCCCACAATGAGCATTTGCGCAATCTTGTAGCGCAAGCTGTCGCCCGCTTGCAGCGACAGGCAGCAAAGCATGGAAGCGGCAGTAAAAAGAAATTTCATTGCAAAAATTACTTACCAGATGCTCGCGCGATTTTCGGGAGCGAGGTACATTCCGTCGCCGGGCTGTATTCCGAATGTCTGCACAAACGTCTCCACGTGCGGCAGAGTACCGTTCACGCGCCATTTTCCCAGCGAGTGTACGTCCATTTTGGTGAGGCGTTCAGCTTCCTTGTCCCGAATGTTGCTTGCCCACAGCGTGGCGTAGGCAATAAAGAAGCGTTGCTCTGGGGTAAAGCCGTCAACCTTTCCCGTCGGCTTGCCCTCCAGCGCCTTTTGCAGGGCAACGTATGATACCTGTAGCCCGCCGAAGTCGGCAATGTTTTCGCCCAGCGTAAATTGGCCGTCTGCGTTAAGCCCCGGCAGCACCTCAATACGGTTAAAGTGCTCCACCAGCGTTTGGGCGCGCTCCTCAAACTGCTTGCTGTCCGTAGCCGTCCACCAGTCTTGCAGGTTTCCTTTTGCGTCGTACTTGCGCCCCTGGTCGTCGAAGCCGTGCGTCATTTCGTGCCCAATAACCACGCCAATTGCGCCGTAGTTCACCGCATCGTCGGCGTCCTTGCTGAAAAACGGAGGCTGCAAAATGCCCGCCGGAAAGCATATTTCGTTGGTGGTGGGGTTGTAGTAAGCGTTGACCGTCTGCGGGAACATTGCCCACTTCTCCTTGTCCAGCGGCTTGTTGACCTCGCTCATAAGGTATTCAAAGTCGAACCTGTTGGAGCGCAAAATATTTTTCCAGTAGCTGTCTTTCTCTACCTCCAGCTTTGAGTAGTCGCGCCACTTGTCGGGGTATCCGATTTTGACGCGGAAGGTAGCGAGCTTCTCCAGCGCCTTCGCCTTGGTGGAGTCGGTCATCCACGTCAAGCCGTTAATTCTGTCGGCGAGGGCGGCTTGCAGGTTTTTCACCAGCGCCACCATGCGCTCTTTTGAGGCTGCGGGGAAGTACTTTGCCACATACGCCTGACCTACCGCCTCGCCCAGCGCACTGTTTACCACATCTACGGTGCGCTTCCAGCGCGGGCGAAGCTCTTCGCGGCCGCTCAAGACCTTACCGTAAAACTCAAAGTTGCGGTTTACAAAGTCATCGCTCAGGTAAGACGCGGCGGCGTTTACGTACGTCCACGCCAAGTATGCTTTGAGCTTGTCGAGCTCCGTTTCCGTCAGGATAGCCGACGCCTCCTTTACGAACGCGGGCTGCGAAACGTTCAGCTCCTGCATGTCGCTCAAGCCTGCCGCCGCAAAGAAAGCATCCCAGCTGAACGCCGGAGACAATTTTTTCAGCTCCGCCACCGAAATTTTGTTGTAAATTTTTTCGGGCAAGCGTTGCGTGTGCTTGTCCATAGAGGCTTTTGCGAGGCGCGTTTCGAGGTCAAACACTTGCTGCGCCAGCGCCTCTGCGCTCACGCCCGAAATTTCGTCGTAGCCCGAGAGCGCAAGCATGGCGGCGATATGCTCCGCAAATTTTGCGCGAATTTCCTTTGAGCGGTCGTCCTCGTCGAGGTAGTACTCGCGCTCGCCGAGCGACAATCCGCCCTGGTAGAGCCAGCCTATGTTCATGTCGCTGTTGGCAAGATCGGCTTCGCCAAAGAAGACAAAAAACGGCGTGATTTGCTGCGTGTGCAGCTCCACCAGCTTTGCCGCCAGCTGCTCCCGCGTGCTGACGGCGGCAATGGCTTTCAGCTCATCCTGAATGGGCGACTTGCCCTGCGCGTTGAGCGTTGCCTCGTCCATGCCCACGTTGTACAGGTCGGCTATTTTTTGCTGTACCGACCCTTCGGGGTTTTTTTCCTTGCTCAGCTCGTCGATAAGGTCGTTGAGCTGCTGCTGGTTGTTTTCGCGCAGCTGGTCAAACGTGCCGTAGCGGGCGTACTCGGGTTTCAGCGGATTTTTTTTCATCCACCCGCCGCAGGCATATCCGTAAAAATCCTGACGCGGATTTACCGTCGTGTCGAGGTTGCTCAGGTCAATCCCCGAGCCGCCCTGACCACTGTTGCAGCTGCAAAGTGCCATCATACAATATACAGGTATTAAGATTCTTTTCATGATAAAACTATTTAATTTGGTTTTTTACTATGCAAAGGTAGGAAAAGAATTTTGGAGGATGGGGAGAACACAGCTAAAAGTAGTTAGAGTAGTTAAAAGTAGATAGAGTGGGTTTAAGCCCAAGAAATACACGTACCCTCGATAACGTCCAATGGTTATTCCGTCGGGGCGTTTTATCGGTCGCTGCCGTCCCGTACCTTTGGAGACCTCACCCCCAGCCCCTCTCCGGAGGAGAGGGGAGACAGCAACGGGACGCTCGGCGCAAGCCACCCCTCTCCTTTGTTGAGGTTTTCGCGGTTGTTATTTCCATTTCCATGATAGCAGCCTTTATAAAATTCACTGCAAAAGTGCAAAAATTTTATCCGGAAATGACTTTGTTGCAACGAGAACCTGAGGAAAAAATTTAAATCCTGAATTGGCTGACGCCGTGTAAGTCCCGCAGGGACGACACTTGATTAACCGTAGGCTTTAGCCTACGGCTATGGCTACAGACATCGCCATCGCTCGGGTCGCAGGGAAACTTGTGCGCGAAAAATACGCCGCCGCAGAAGTACTGAAAGTAGGGGTTGCTTTCCCAGGCAAGCGGTATCTTTTCATCCCCAAGGTTGTACAAATGCTTCAGCATCAACACCCCAACCAT
>JAITAP010000213.1 GCA_031284065.1 Prevotellaceae bacterium | reverse complement strand
GACCCCAGATATAATCAAAAAAACAAAATCAATTATTCGAAATCCCTGTGGTACTAGCTAGTCTTATGAAAATTCAAAATTCAAAATTCAAAATTGTCAATCCCTGCGGGACTTGCGCGGCGTCAGCCAATTCAAAATTCAAAATTCAAAATTCAAAATTAAAAATCACTGCGGGACTTGCGAGGAGACAGACAATACAAAAATCAAAATACAAACTGCAAAATTCAAAATTCAAAATTCTAACTTCAAAATTCAAAATTTTCAACTCTCACAAACCTGTGGGTTGGCTGCGGGCGACCGGGTTGCAGGAAGCGCCATGCGCCAACCTCAACGGTGAGCTTATCGCGGGTCAACGCATCAAGCGTATCCCGAACAATTTTATCCAGCACGTCGGGCGACGCTTCTACCCTCGCATTCACTATCAGCTTGGCGCTTTTGCCAACTCCCGCTCCGCCGCGCAGGGCAAGCGTTGCGGCGTTGCCGGTAAGGTTTCCGGAAGCTATGCCGGCTTCGCTCTCCGCCGCCACCTTCACGTGCCCAACGGAGTAGCTGTTGCCATCAAATTGCCCGGCAAGCGCCGCCAAAAAATCATGGACAAAAGCATCCCAATCGGCAGGCGCTTCGCTGCGCAGGCGTACCGTTCCGTTGAGCCATCCCAGCACGGCCTCTCCATGCGCGTAAACGTCGTAATCCACCTCTGCCAGACGCAAGCCCGCGTCGCTGCGGGTAAGCATAAGGTCGAGCCACTCGTCAACGCCGCTGCCGGTCAGCGGGCTCGCGGCAAGAATTGTTGACTCCGGGCAGGCGCTGCCGACGCGCTGCCTGAGCCTTTCCAGCGCTTCGGGAGGGAGCAAATCCGTTTTGGTGATGAGAATAACATCGCTCTCCTCAAGCTGCTTGCGGTAGATGTATGCGGCGTCGGGGTGCAGCCCTGCCGTGCCCCCATCGAGAATGGAAGCCAGCCGGAGGGGGTCGGCAAGGACGGAGAGGGGCGCAAGCTGCAGCTCGCGCCGCCAGAGCCGCTTGAGCGGCTGCACAATGGTTGCCGACAAGTCGGTGCAGCTGCCCACCGGCTCGGCAATAATAACGTCCGCTTCCGCCTCCCTGCGCACCTTTTGTATGGCGTCGGTAAAGCCGTTGAAGTTGCAGCAAAAGCAGCTGCCGCTCACCTCTGCCACCGTCAGCCCGCCGCGCGAAAGCAACGCGCTATCCACCAGCTCCGGCGCCTGATCGTTGGTAATAAGACCTGCGCGAAGTCCTTTCGCTGCGACCCGCTGAGCAGCCTCCCAAAGCAGAGTGGTTTTGCCTGCGCCAAGAAAACCTCCCGCAAGAATGAGCTTTGTTGTTGAATTTGACATGGCTTGTGAAATTTTGAATTAAAGATTACGCTGGATTTTTGCGTAGGGGCGGTTCGCGAACCACCCCCCCATGCCGCCGCCGGTTTGCCGCACAGGGCGGTTCATGAACCGCCCCTACTCAACATTCCTTCTTGCAGTCGCATGGCGCGGAGACGCGCTTCATTGCAGGCTCAAGGACATGCAGGAAAAACAGGGCGGCCACAGCGCCGCCAACAATGGGCGCTAAAATGTAAACAAAGAAAAAGCCACCGCTGCTATCCGGAAATGCCGCGCTCCCCCAACCCATTACCCACGCAACAAGGCGCGGCCCGAAGTCTCTCGCCGGATTTAGCCCGGCCTGCGTGAGCGGCGCTATCAGGCAGATGATGGAGGTTACGGTTATGCCAATGAACACGGGCGTCATCGTGCTACTCGGCCGGCCGACGTTGCAGCCTTCGGTGAGCGCAAAAATCAGCAGGCACAGCAGGAAGGTCCCGAAAGCCTCTGCCCCCGCCGCCAAAGGCATGGAGGCAACGGCGCTGCCTCCGGGGTTGGGGTAAAATTCGCCGAACATTTTGGCGGTTTGCACGGACGACGCCGCTCCCCTCGCAATGCCGTGAGCGCTCTCGTAAGCCGCAATGGAGGGCGAGAACAGCAGGTAAACCGCCAAGCCCGCTACAAATGCGCCGAGAAACTGAGCCGTAAGGTACTTGGGAACGTTGCGGACGGACATTCGCCTGCTCAACACCATGGCAATGGTAACGGCAGGATTCAGGTGCGCGCACGAAAGGTGGCGGGTCAGGTAAATTGCCAGCGTTACGCCCATGCCCCAAACGACCCCGATTTGGAAAATGCTGCCGTACTCGCCAAAAAGAACGGCAACCGCCACCGAACCGCAGCCAAAAAGGACTAAAACAAATGTACCTAACGCTTCTCCTATAAACTCTTTCATACTACGTCAAAGATTTTTAGCAAAACAGGCGACCAAGTTAGGCAAAAACTTTACCGCGCACTCGATTTTGTTGCCATAACGAAAAAGTGAAACGTATCGCGAATTTCACCCTCGCGCCTACCTGATTTTATACGCCATCAGGGCGCTTCCGTGCCGGGCAAACAGCACCCCGCCGTGTATAACGGGATGCGCCCAGTGCGGCCCCTCGCCTTTGGTGACGCGAAATTCGCTGACCACGTCAAACTTTTCGGGCGTGGCGTTGACCAAGCCTATAACGCCCCTGCGCTCGTCGTAGCAGTAAAGCATGTTGTCGGCAGAAATGATAGAGCCTTTGCTTTTGCCGTTTCCCCAATCCGCGTCGTACTTTGTGACGCCGGTATTCCAGTCCACCGCCACCCAGTTGCCTTTGTTGTTGTTAATCCAGCTGGAGCCGTAAATAGTTCCGTTGACGAGCACAAAGCCTCCTGTGTGCGTATCGAGGTCTTCGTTGCGCCACAGCAGCTCCACAGAGGAAAGGTCGTCGCTTAGCTGTAGCAGGAACGAGCCGAGATTGTAGCCGTTTGACACGTAAATTTTCCCATCCTTAAAAAGAGGTGTGTTGACGCAAATTTTATAGTCCTCCTTTTTATTCAGCGGGAACTCGTCAAACTGCCACAGGATATTGCCGTTTTCGGGGTTTACGCCGTAAGCGCACTGGCTGGTAACGCCCACAATTTGCTTTTTACCCTTGTAGTGCACCAGCTGCGGCGAGACGTAGGCAGCGGCGCTTCCCAGCGGCTTGCTCTCCCACGCCACCTCTCCTGTAGCGGCGTTCAGGGCTACCATAGTGGTTTTTTCGCCGCACGGGGAGTATATCACCTTTCCGTCGAACACCAAAGGCGATTCTGCCGTTCCCCAGCGCCCCTCTTTTTTGCTGAATTTCTCCGCGCCGTCAACCTTCCAGAGGATTTTTCCGTCGGCAACCGACAGGCATACCACCTCGCTCATGCCGCTCACCACGTAAGCCTTATCGCCCACAACGGTAGGCGTGCTGCGGTTTTCGGAGTACGAAGCCGCCCACGGAAGCCCGTACTCCACCTGATAGAGGCGTTTGCCCTCCAGCGTGTACGCCGAAAAAACTTCCTTGTCGCCATTTTCGTTCAGGCCGGTAATGTAGAGCTTGTCGCCCACAACAACGGGGCTGGAGTAGCCTTTTCCGGCGTCGTCGGCCTCCCATAGCAGCTGTGGGCCTCCGTCAGGCCAAGATTTCAGCAAGTTCGTTTCGCTGTATATGCCATCGCGGTACGCGCCGCGCCAGCCGTGAAACGGCTGCGCAAAAAGTTGCTGCGTAAAAACACACGCCGCGCCCGCAAGCAGGATTCGGGTGTTGGGCAGTAGTAGCAG
>JAITAP010000207.1 GCA_031284065.1 Prevotellaceae bacterium | reverse complement strand
TACTACACGCAGATGAAAATTCAGGAAGCCTGCAAATATTTGAACTTTACCGACATGAGGGTAAACCAGCTTTGCCACAAAATTGGCGTCGAAGACCCGTTCTACTTCTCCCGCCTGTTTAGCAAAGTCATGGGTTGCTCCCCGTCGGAGTACAGAAAAAAAGGGTAGGGGCGGTTCGCAAGCCGCCCGTGCGCGGCGAATGTACTATAAAAAAACCATTTAAAAACCATTTAAAACCATTATGCAACGATGAAATTATTAAAACACATTGGGAGCGCAGCCTCCCTTCTTTCCGCTTCGCTGCTGCTTTGCGGCGGCGCGTACGGCGGCGAAAAAGTAACGCCTTTCGTCAACCCCTTTATCGGCACGGGGGCGGAGAAGAACAGCCTGTCGGGGAATACCTATCCGGGGGCAACCGTTCCCTTCGGGTTTATCCAGCTAAGCCCCGACAC
Source organism: Prevotellaceae bacterium (assembly GCA_031284065.1). GTDB lineage: Bacteria > Bacteroidota > Bacteroidia > Bacteroidales > UBA932 > JAITMY01. Next base: position 10,001 of record JAITAP010000207.1, on the reverse strand, counting down.
CAAAGAAAACCCCGAATGGGGCGAAACGTCGGGGTACAACTACAACGCCCGAAGAATCTACGGGTTTAGCCATACGCACCTGAGCGGAACGGGCGTTGCGGACTTTTTTGACGTAATGCTCATGCCTACGGCAAGGCCGCTGGAGGCGCTGACGCAGACCTTTGACTACAGCTCCGAATTTTCGCACAAGAACGAAAGCGCCGGCGCAGGCTACTACCGGGCGCTTCTGGACGAGTCGGGCGTGAGCGCCGAGCTGACGGCTACCGTGCGCACCGGAATGCACCGCTACGCCTACCCCGCCGGAAAGCCAAACAACCTCGTCTTTGACCTGAACCACTCCCGCGACAAAAATTCGTGGGGAACCCGCATCAGCAACGCGCAGGTGCGGGTGGTGGACAGCTGCACCGTTGAGGGCTACCGCGCCATTTCCGGATGGGCAAAGCTGCGAAAGGTCTATTTCCACGCCAAGCTCTCGCGACCCATACGGAGCGCCGTGCTGACGTCGGACAACCGCGCATACGGAGGCGTGGACGTGGTGAACGGCTCCAGCGTGAGGGCTCTGCTCAGCTTTGGGGAGAGCGGCAGCCCGCTGGTGGTGAAAGTTGCGCTCTCGGCGGTGAGCGTTGAGAACGCCGCCGACAACATGCGCGAAAACCCCTCGTGGGACTTTAACCTCGTGGCGGCGCAAGCCGACGGCGAGTGGGAAAAAGAACTCTCAAAAGTAACCGTAAAGGCAACGCCCGTGCAAAAGGAGATTTTTTACACGGCGCTCTACCACGCCTTTATCCAGCCCAACGTCTTTTCCGACCTCAACGGAGAGTACCAAGCCATTGACTACACCACCCGCAGGCTCAAAAAGGGCGAAACCCACTACTCCACCTTTTCGCTCTGGGATTCGTACAGGGCTACGCACCCGCTCTACACGATACTACAGCCCGCGCGCTCGAGCGACTTTGTCAACAGCCTGCTGCGGCAGTACGACGCTTACGGCTACCTCCCCATCTGGCAGCTCTGGGGGCAGGAAAACTACTGCATGATTGGCAACCACGCTATCCCCGTCGTGGTGGACGCTGTGCTGAAAAAAATCGGGAACATTGACGAGCAAAAAGCCTACGAAGCGGTAAAAAACTCCTCCACGCGCTCGCACCTCAACGCCCCGTTTGACCTGTGGGAAAAGTACGGCTACATGCCGGAAAACCTGCAAACGCAATCCGTTTCCCTCACGCTGGAGGTCGCCTACAACGACTGGTGCGTGGCGCAGCTGGCAAAGCGTCTGGGATACGCGGAGGACTACGACCGGTTTATGAGGCGGTCGCAGTTCTACCGCAACCTCTTCGACCCCGAAGCGAAATTCTTTTGGGCAAAAAACGATGACGGCAGCTGGCTAAAGCCCTTTGACCCGCTACGGTACGGCGCAAACGGCGGGTACCCCTTTACGGAGGGAAACGCGTGGCAGTACCTCTGGTACGTGCCGCACGACCTGCCCGGCCTTGTGAGCCTGATGGGTGGGAAAAAAGCTTTTGAGGCGAAGCTCGACGAATTTTTCACGCTGGAAATTGAGAGCAAGGAAAAAAACCAAAACGCCTCCGGCTTCATTGGGCAGTACGCGCACGGCAACGAGCCGAGCCACCACGTAACCTACCTCTACGCCTGCATTGGCGCGCCGGCCAAAACGCAGCGCTACGTGTCGAAAGCGCTGAACGAGCTTTACAACAACACCTCGTCGGGCTACGCCGGAAATGAGGATTGCGGGCAAATGTCGTCGTGGTACGTGTTTAGCAGCATGGGATTTTACCCCGTGAACCCCATAGACGGAGCCTACATTTTTGGCTCGCCCCTGCTGGAGGAGGCCGTAATTGCGCTCCCCGACGGGAAAACCTTCACCGTAAAAGCCCCCCGCAAGTCGCCCGACGAAATCTACGTGCAGTCGGTTACCCTGAACGGCAAGCCACATAGCGACATTTTCATCCGCCACGAAGACATTATGAAAGGCGGAACGCTCGAATTTAAAATGGGAAAAACAGGGAAATTTTGATTTTTGAATTGAATTTCTGAATTCGGTTTGAATTTTTGAATTAAATTTGAATTCTGAATTTTGAGCGAACCGGAGGCAAAAGCTCACGGAATAATCGCGCAGGGGCAGGGCTTGCCCCGCCCCCGCGCGGCGAACGGCGTACCCAAATCCGGCGGAAAATTACGTAGTAGCGAGCCTCAGCAAGCCAACCGCCTGCGCCATTTCGCTGGCAAATATTGCGGGCACGACGCTCTACCGCGCTACGACTTCCGCCGCTACGTTTCGCCTTGAGCTGGGCGGCTACCCCAGCGGAATGTGGTGTACACGATGAGGTGTCATATACAATTTTATGTAAGCTATAACTTAAAAAAATCCAATTTTTCATGAAAAAAAATCTTTTTATCATCATTGCGGCGGCGTGTGCGCTGCCGTTGTGCGCTGCCGTTGCGCAGCCAAAATCGTTGCACCGGCTTCAGCAGGAGTTTGTCAACCTTCGCTTCGGGATGTTCATCCACTACAACATTCCAACCTACATGCCCGATGACTGGGCAGACCCCGACGCTTCGCCGGATATTTTTAACCCTGCGCATCTGGACTGTTCGCAGTGGGCTAAGACGGCAAAGGCGGCCAACATGAGCTATGGCTGCCTCACAACCAAGCACCACAGCGGATTTTGCATCTGGGATACGAAAACAACCGGCTACAGCGTGATGAGCAGCCCGTACAAAAAGGACGTAGTGCGCGAGTTTGTCAACGCTTTTCGCGCCGAAGGGCTAAAGGTAATGCTCTACTTTTCGATTTTGGACACGCACCATAAGCTGCGCCCGCATCAGATAACCCCGCAGCATGTCGAAATGGTCAAGGCGCAGCTCCGGGAGCTCCTGACCGGCTATGGCGAAATAACAGCCCTCATCATTGACGGGTGGGACGCGCCGTGGTCGCGCATATCCTACGACGACGTGCCCTTTGAGGACATTTACCGCCTTGTCAAATCCATTCAGCCGGCGTGTCTGGTCATGGATTTGAATGCGGCGAAGTACCCCGCCGAAGCCTTGTTCTACACCGACATAAAATCGTATGAGCAGGGGGCCGGGCAGAACATATCGAAGGAGGGCAACCAGCTGCCCGCGCTCTCGTGCCTGCCTGTTAACGCGAATTGGTTTTGGAAAAACCATTTCCCGAAAAGCCCGGTGAAATCGCCCGAAGAGCTGGTGAACAACAATATCATCCCGTTCAACAAGGTCTTTTGCAACTTTATCCTGAACGTAGCGCCCAACCGCGACGGCTTGATTGACGACAACGCTGTGGAGACGCTGCGGCAGGTGGGAAAGCTGTGGAAGCGTGAGGGCGCGGCGCCTGAGCTGCCGCCTTGCGAAGCGCCCATTATCTCGCCCAACATGGCGAAGCTCAAACCTTGCGCCTCCAGCTGGAGCAACGATATGTGGATTATGGATTTTGCCAATAACGATAACTTTGAAGACGCGTGGCAGTCTAACCCAACGGTCAAAGAGCCCTGGTACGAAGTTGCGCTGGACAAAAACGAGCAAGCGTTCAACATGGTTGTGGTTACCGAAAGCGGAAGCGACCGGCGGATTCGGCGATACCGCTTGGAGTACTGTGAAAATGGGCTGTGGAAGCCTCTTTACGAGGGCGCCAACGCCGAAAAAATCAAAATACACCGCTTCAACCGGGTGTGGGGAAGCAAGGTGAGAATGGCTATCCTGCAAACCTCCGGCGCGCCCGCTATTGCAGAGTTTGGGGTGTACAACGAGAGGAGGGAGTAGGCGAATACCGGAAATTCTCCACGCTGACGCTTCTGTTTACAAAGAAGTCGTAAATTTTCAGCGCTCAAATTTCCTCGACGCTCACTTTGTCATAATTTTATTCTATTTTTGCATCAGCGTATGTCTAAATCAACTTTCAAATTTTTTTCAACCTCAATTTTCAACTTTAAAAAATCAATTTTGTATGAAACGTGTAATCCTTATTTTCTCTTGCCTGTACTCCGTTTCCGCTTGCACGAAGCTGGAGCTGCCGGCGTTGTTTTCCGACAACATGGTTTTGCAGCAGCAATCCGACGTCCCCGTTTGGGGAAAATCCAAAGCCAACGCCAGCGTGAGCGTCCAGCCCTCGTGGTCGGCGCAGCCCGCCGCCGCCGTTGCCGACGATAGCGGCAAGTGGCGGACAACCCTCGCCACCCCTGCCGCTGGCGGCCCCTACACAATCACCATCTCCGACGGCCGCAACGAGCTGAAGCTGCGCAACGTCATGGTGGGCGAAGTATGGCTTTGCTCGGGGCAGTCCAACATGGAAATGCCGCTTGCAGGCTGGGGCAAGGTGAGTAACTATGAGCAGGAAATAGCTAATGCGCAGTACCCAAACATCCGGCTGTTGCAGGTGGAGAAGCAGGCCAACGTTCAGCCGCAGCCCGATTTGAAGGTGCAGGGCGGAGGATGGCAGGTCTGCTCGCCCGCAACCATTGCGGAGTTTTCGGCTACGGCGTACTTTTTTGGCAGAAATTTGCACCAAAACCTGAGCAACGTCCCCATCGGCTTGATAAACGCCTCGTGGGGCGGAACGGTTGCCGAGGCGTGGACGAGCGCCGAAAGCCTCGCCGAAATGCCCGACTTTAGGGACGCGCTTGCCGAAATGAAAGGGACTACCAACGAAGGGCTGCAAAAGAAGTACCAGCAAGACAACGAAAAGTGGCTTCAGCAGCTCGCCTCAGCCGACGAAGGCTTGCGCGACAACACTCCGCTGTGGGCTGCCCCCGATTTGGACGACAGCAAGTGGGGCGAAATGTCCCTCCCCGGCCTTTGGGAGGAGAAGGGCTTGGATAACTTCGACGGTATTGTTTGGATTCGCTACACGCTCAGCCTGCCCGCCGAGTGGAAAGGGGAGGATTTGGAGCTGAGCCTTGCCGAAATTGACGACGAAGATATTACCTACTTCAACGGCGTGCAGGTGGGCGCTACCGCCGGATACAACTTGCCCCGCAAGTACAGGGTGAGCGGCAAGCTGGTGAAGCCGGGGAAAAACGTCATTGCGGTGCGGATTATGGATACCGGCGGCGGCGGCGGGCTGTACGGCGAAGCGGCAAACGTGCGGCTCAAGCTTGCCAACTCCCAAGAGGCGCAACCCATATCTTTGGCGCAGGCGTGGAAGTACAAGGCTGCTGTGGACCTGAAGAACCTCCCCCCAAAACCGCAATCTCCCAATAACCCCAACCGCCCCAGCGTGCTGTTCAACGCCATGCTTCACCCGCTTGCGCCGTTTACCGTCAGGGGCGCTATCTGGTATCAGGGCGAATCCAACGCCGACAGGGCGCAGCAGTACCGCGAGCTGTTACCTCTCCTCATCAGGGATTGGCGCAGGCAGTGGGGCAGCGAAATTCCCTTTTACTTCGTTCAGCTGGCAAATTTTTTGGGAACGCCCGCCGAGCCCCCCGTGTCCGAGTGGGCAGCCCTGCGCGAGGCGCAGCTGAATACCCTGAACGTAAACAACACCGGCATGGCGGTAACCATCGATATTGGAGAAATGAGGGATATTCACCCAAAAAACAAGCAGGATGTGGGAGCGCGTTTGGCTTTGCTGGCGAGGGCTAACACCTACGGTCAGCAGATTACCTGTTCGGGGCCTCTGTACAGCGGTTACCGGGTTGAGGGCAACAAAGTCAGGGTTTTGTTTACGCACGCCGATGGCGGCTTGAAGGCGAAAACCGGCGACAAGCTCAAAGGGTTCACCATTGCCGGTTCTGACCGTAAGTTTCACGAGGCGGAGGTAACCGTTGAGGGTGGCGAAATAGTGGTGCGCTCGCCAAAGGTAGCGTTTCCGGTAGCGGTGCGCTACGCATGGGCTGACAGCCCCAACGACGCCAACCTCTGCAACGCCGCAGACCTGCCCGCCTCACCCTTCAGAACGGATGGATATTAGAATTTGGATATTAGAGTTTGGATGGACTTTGTTGCAACGAAAACTTGAGGAAAAAATTTAAATTCTGAATTGGCTGACACCGTGTAAGTCCCTGCGGGACTTGCTGTCGTAGGTTTTATATAGTAATGTGCTCTCGTTGCAACAAAGTCGTTTGGATGTTAGAGTACGGATTACGCCCTTTCGGGGCTTGGGAGGGGCGGTGCGGGACTTTTTAGGCGTTCACGCCGTGCCCGTAGGCTAAAACCTGCGGTTAATCAGGTGTCGTCCCTGTGGGACTTTTAATCGCTCAGTAGCGATTTAGTTCTAATAACCGCGCTCTGCACTCTAATACCTAAACTCTAAACTCTAAAAAAACTCATGTTACGTTTAACCAACAGCAGTGGGGCTTACGTTGAGGCGCTCAGCTACGGCGCTACGCTCGTTTCCGTCGTGGTGCCCGACAGGTATGGTCGGCTTGAAAATGTAGTGTTGGGCTACCCCAGCGTGCAGGATTACCTTGCCGACGATTGCTATCTTGGCAGCGCCGTTGGGCGTTTTGCCAACAGAATATCCGGCGCAAAGTTTACGCTCAACGGTCAAACCTTTTTTCTGGATAAAAACGATGGGGAAAACAGCAACCACGGGGGATTTGCGGGTTTCAGCAAAAAAATGTTCAGCTACAGGGCAAGCAAAAGCCGCGTTATCTTTTCTGCCCACAGCGCCGACGGCGAGGGCGGTTTTCCCGGCAACGTCAGCGTAGAGGTTGCCTACTCCTTTAGCGACAGCAACGAGCTCCTCATAGAGTACCGGCTGACGAGCGACAAGGATACGGTTATCAACCTCACCAACCACGCCTACTTCAACCTGTGCCCACGCGCAAAAAATATTTTTGGGCACGAGCTGCTGGTAAACGCCGACAAGTACTTGGAGTTTGACGAATATTTTTTGCCTACCGGCAACATCCTGCCGGTTGCCCATAGCGATTTTGATTTTTCTTGCTACAGAAATATTGAACAGATGATGCGCCGCAAGCGCGAACCGCACATCAGGGGCTACAACGCCTACTTTGTGGGAAAACGTGCAAGCGAAAACGGTTTGCGCCGGCTGGCTTCGCTGCGGGAAAACGTCTCGGGGCGATTGCTGGAGGTGTATGCCACCGCGCCCGGCGTGCAGCTCTACACCGGCGACTACCTGCACGGCGAGCATCAACCCTTTGCCGGGCTGTGTCTGGAGGCGCAGGGCTACCCCGACGCTCCAAACCATCCGCATTTTCCGTCGTGCGTGGTGGCGGCAAATCAGGAGTACAGGCAGGAGATACGCTATCGCTTTGGGGTAACTCCAAGTTAAGGAGCAGGAAGTGAAGTAATCGGTCATCTTTTATATGCTTTTATGGAACAAGCAATGAAAATCAAACACACCAGACGAATAGCAAGCTTGCAGGCAGGAAAGGGTTCCCTTGCAAAAGTCGGGTTTTTGCTCTTTCTTGCCGGATGCGGCAATGTTGAGAAACCTTTATCGGACTACGTCAATCCGTTTATCGGGGCGAGTACCAACACTGCGCACTCTTACCACGGCTTGGGCAAGACCTTTCCCGGAGCAACAACGCCCTTTGGCATGGTGCAGGTAAGCCCCAACACCATTACCGGCGGCGACAACGCGCCCGGATACAGCTACGAGCATACCTCTATCGAGGGGTTTGCGTTTACGCAAATGAGCGGCGTAGGCTGGTACGGCGACTTCGGCAACTTTCTGGTAATGCCCGCCACCGGCGAGCTGAAAACCATCAGCGGAAGCCCCGGCAACACCTCGTCCGGCTACCGCTCCCTGTACGACAAAGCGTCGGAAAAGGCAAGCCCCGCCTACTATTCGGTTTTCCTGTCCGACTGCGGAATACGTGCCGAAGCAACAGCCGCGCCGCATAGCGGTATGCTGCGCTTTACTTTTCCGGAGAACAGCCAATCGCACATTCAGGTAGATTTGGCGCGAAGGGTAGGGGGAACCTCCGTATTTCAAGAAGTGAAAATGACGGATAGCGTTACCATTGCCGGCTACATGCGCTGCACCCCCGACGGCGGCGGCTGGGGAAACGGCGACGGAAAAGCCGACTACACGGTGTTCTTTTACGCGCAATGCTCGCGCCCGCTCACCCGTTCCGGCGTGTGGAGCGCGGCTATCCCCGACGAATGGTCGCGCAAGCTCAACGACGTGACTTCCGAGCGCTACAGAGAGCGCGTTGCCCACTCAGAGGTGTTCAAAAACGTAAAAGAATTTGCAGGGAAGCACATTGGATTTTTTGCGGAGTTCAGCACGCGGCAAGATGAGCAGATATTGCTGAAAGTCGGCATTTCATTTGTAGATGCGGAGGGCGCAAAGCGCAACCTGCAAGCCGAAATACCCGATTGGGATTTTGACCGCGTTCACAGGGCGGGCAAAGCGTTGTGGAATGATGCGCTGGGCAAAATCAAGGTGGAAGGGCAATCGGAAAGCGACAAAACGGTATTCTACACCGCGCTTTACCATACCATGATAGACCCTCGCACCTGCACCGACGTGGACGGCAGGTATCGTGGCGGCGATGGGCAGGCGCACCTTTCCGGCGATTTTCTCCGGCGGACGGTGTTTAGCGGATGGGATGTGTTTAGAAGCCAGATGCCGCTGCAAACCCTCATCAACCCGCAAGTGGTAGGCGATATGCTTGGCTCGCTCACCGCGCTTGCCCACGAGAGCGGCAAGGGCTACTTTGAGCGCTGGGAGCTGCTGAACGCCTACAGCGGCTGCATGGTGGGCAATCCGGCGATATCCGTTTTGGCGGATGCCTATATAAAAAATATCCGCGACTACGATGTGGAGAAAGCGTGGCAGGTTGCGGCTCGCACGTCGGAGCTGTTCGGCAACGGGGCGTTAGGCTACCTGCCGTCCGAAAAGGGGTACTCTGTTTCCGAAACGCTGGAGTATGCCTACTCCGACTGGTGCATGGCGCAGCTGGCAATCGCCACAGGCAGGGCGGACGACGCCCGCAGGTATGGCGAACGCGCCGCGTGCTACAAAAACGTGTTTGACTCTACAGAAATGTGTTTCCGTCCCAAAAAACAGAGCGGCGAATGGGAGCCTATGCCGCAGGAGGGGCGGCTGAAGGAGTGGTACGGCTGCATTGAGTCCAACCCGTACCAGCAGGGGTGGTTTGTTCCGCACGACGTTGACGGCATGGCGGCGCTGATGGGCGGAAAAGAAAAGGCTGCAAAGGATTTGGAGGCATTTTTTGACAGCGCGCCCGGAAACTTCCTGTGGAATTCATACTACAACCACGCCAATGAGCCTGTTCATCATGTGCCGTTTTTGTTCAACCGCTTAGGCTACCACTGGCTCACCCAGAAGTGGGCAAGGACAGTTTGCATGCAAGCCTACGCCAACGCCGTCGAAGGCTTGGTAGGCAACGAGGATGTAGGGCAAATGTCGGCTTGGTACGTGCTGGCGGCTATGGGTATTCACCCCGTATGCCCCGGCAGCACGCGCTACGAGCTTGCAAGCCCGCTGTTCGACAAAATCACCCTTGCGCCGGACGCCCGTTACTTCAAGGGAAAGAAGTTTACCATTGTGGTGCGCAACAATTCGCCCGAAAACATTTACGTTCAGCAAGCAAAGCTGAACGGCGCGGAACATTCGCAACCCCACATTGATTTTTTTGAAATAGTTAACGGCGGAACTTTGGAGCTGGTGATGGGGCGAACGCCAAATGTCGGCTGGGGCAGCAATTGACGCCGTTCTTGGAAAGGGGAAAAAATCCATGCTTATTACTTGCAGAAAACGGCGTAAGTGCAAATATAATTCTTATATTTGCAACACCGAGTTAAAAACCAACGACAAGCAAATGAAGGTAAAAGATTTTGGAGATAGCGTAAAAACCGAATCTGCAAAACCTGACTTTTGTGGTTTTATTTGACATTTAAAATAGCAAGGTTATGTTACCCATTAGAAAGCTGCCGATTGGCATACAGGATTTTGAGAAGCTGCGCACCGAGGGCTACGTTTACGCGGATAAGACGGCGTACATACACCAGCTGGCGCAGATGAGCCT